>JASLID010000174.1 GCA_030153045.1 Flavobacterium sp. | reverse complement strand
CTTGCCCACGAAGAACCTCCAGCGGGCCAGCAGCACGCCCTCGACCACCATTTGCGCGAAATCGGCGACCGAGATCGGGAGCTCGCCCTGCGGCAGCTCGACCGCGAGTGTGAGGTGCTGCGGGACGCCCCGGGCGAAGCTGGCGGCCAGGTCCCGCACTCGGGTCAGATCGACGGTGTCGACGGTCCCGATGCCCAGGGCGACAAGTGCGCGGCCGTCGTCACCCGGGACCACGAGCGTCTGGCCGGACCGGCCGGTGAACCCGGCCACGGCCAGGTGAGCGGCGTCGGTGCCGAGGTCGGCAGGCGGCTCGGCGCCCTCGGCGACCGGCACCGCCAACGCCGCCACCTCCGAGACCGGAGGAAGGTCGGAGACCACCTCAACCGCGATCTCCCGCTGTGTCGACGGGACGGGGTAGAAGTTGCCCCGCGCTGGATTGCTTCTCACCGTTGCCTCCTCTTGTCCGACTGTCCGGATCGCGCGCTGACCGCGCCTGATCCATGAATGAGCGACACTTCGAAGCGATGTCAGGGAACCCGGCGACACATCCCAGAGATGCAACGAACCTGGTGGTCGCCGACGCGCTCGTCGCGGTTGCCTACCGTCATCTGACCCGGAGCGTGACCTTGCTGCTGGTCGCAGCCACGTAGGTGCCGTCGCCCGCGTAGGTGGCAGTGACCTTCAGCTTGCCCTTCTTCTTGGCCTTGTAGCTGAAGACGACCCTGCCGCGACTCATCGACTTGGCCGAGACCCTCTTCCCGTTGACCTTCAGGGTGACCTTCCCGGTCGGCGTGACGCCGCCGACGGTCGGGACCGTCACCGTGACTGTGAGCTTCCTCCCCCTCGGTACGGTCTTCCTCGGGAGCGTGACCCTGGGCCTCGATGTCGCCGTGACGGTCAGGACCGCGCCGGCAGAGGTGCTCGCGACGTAGCGGTCGTCACCGTTGTAGGTCGCGGTGATGCTGGTGTGACCCGGCCCCCGGGCAGCGAACCTCAGCGTCGCCCGGCCTGACGCGATCGGCGCCGTACCGAGGACCTGGGCGCCTGCCTTGAAGGTCACTGTTCCGGTCGCGGCCGAGCTGCCGTCGTCGGTCGCGACGGTCGGCACCGTCGCCGTGGCCGTCACGGCGGCGCCGTACGACGTCCGCGCCGGCGAGACCGAGAGCGCCGGCCTGGCTGCGGCCTTGAGCGAGACGACCTGCGCCTTCTTGCCGACCGCGTTGTGGTAGTGCACCAGGAGGAGGCCCAGGCCGCCGTCCGCCTCGTAGGACGCCAGATTGCGCTGGACGGCGAGGTCGGTGACGTACGGCGCCTCGGCACTCGGCACGTCGAACGCCATGCTCCAGCCGTCGGCGTCGGTGACCTCGAGTCCCGGGTTCAGGACGTCGGCCTGCAGACCCGGCGTGGTGTGCCGGGCGCCGGTCCAACCGACGGAGTCGACCAGGTTGCCCTCGGTGCCGTAGGCGTTGATCGCGTAGCCGACCGATGGATGGGCCGCCGAGACGCCGTAGGCCTTGAGCGCCGCGATGGCGATCGGGAGCGTCACCACGTCGCTGTCGTAGGCCGCCGTGTCCATCTCGCCGAGGTAGTTGTTGAGGATCTCGACATCGACGTTCTCGCTCGTGCGGAGGTCGAACGTCGCCGAGATGAGCACATCGTCCTCGTCCAGGTGGGTGTTGATCGTGACCAGGTCGGGCACGCCGTCGCCGTCGGTGTCGAGGTAGACCTCGAACCGGTTCTTGTCGCCGGCCGTGCTGTGCGCTCCCTGGGTGACGATGCCGATCTGCAGGGTCGGCACGCCGTTGTCGGCGAAGATGCCGGTATCCGGGTCCGCGCCGGTGGCGGGGGCGGTCGAGGTGACCCCGACGTACTTGATGTCGGAGCCCTTGTCGGCCCCGTTGCCGAGGCAGGGCACGCCGTTGTCGACGTCATCGGTGGTGCAGGCGTGCTGGACCGGGCTCGTGGCAGCGAGCTCGAAGCCCTGGACCTGGGAGATCGCGGTGGCCTGGTTGGTCGCGATGACGCTGCCGCCGGTCAGGGCGAGCGCTCCGGCCCCACCGGTCGAGAGCGTCAGGTTGCCGGCCGCCGCCATCGTCGAGACGGCCTTCGGCGCGACGTAGAAGGGCACCCGAAGGCCCGGCCGGGAGGCCGAGGCGCCGGTCGGGCTGAAGACGATATTCCCGGACGCCTCCGCGATGGTGCCGTTGGGGAGGTCGGTGATCGGGTCCATGCTGAGAGCGCCGGAGTCGTCGCTCGGGCCGACGTAGTCGCCCTTGGTGTGGTCGAACGTCTTCTGCCACGTCTTCGGGTCAGCCGTCACGGTCACGGTGACCGTCGCCGTCTGGCCGGCAGGGACCGACACCGTGGTGGGCGAGACCGCGACGGTCGTGCCCGGCACACTCGTGGTCGGGGACACCCACGCGTTGTAGGTGCGCGTCGCGGTGCCGGTGTTCTGCAGCCTGACGGTCTTGGTCCTGGTCGCCGTCGCCGTGCCGGGCACCCTCGAGCTGCCCGGCAC
>JASLID010000087.1 GCA_030153045.1 Flavobacterium sp. | reverse complement strand
AACAACAACAACAACAACAACAACAAGAATAAAATGTCAAAAGGTTCTTTTAAATTAAATACCATTGAAGAAGCTATAGAAGATATCCGTCAAGGAAAAGTTATTATAGTAGTAGATGATGAAGACAGAGAAAATGAAGGTGATTTCCTAGCTGCAGCTGAAAAAATAACACCAGAGATGGTTAATTTCATGGCTACTCACGGTCGAGGCTTAATATGTACTCCTTTAACCGAAAGCAGATGTAAAGAATTAGAGTTGCGTGCCATGGTGTCTAATAATACAGATCATATGGAAACGGCTTTTACCGTTTCGGTTGATTTAAAAGGAAACGGAGTAACTACTGGTATTTCCGCTTCTGATAGAGCCAAAACCATTTTAGCTTTAGTTGACTCAAACACAAAACCATACGATTTAGCACGCCCTGGACATATTTTTCCATTAATAGCCAAGCAAGGTGGTGTTTTACGTCGAACAGGTCATACGGAAGCTGCGATTGATTTTGCACGTTTGGCAGGATTTAAATCGGCTGGTGTTATCGTGGAAATTATGAATGAAGATGGAACAATGGCTCGTTTACCTCAATTGGTAGAAGTAGCTAAAAAGTTCGATTTGAAATTAGTTTCTATTGAAGATTTGGTGGCATATCGCATGCAACACGACAGTTTGATTGTTAAAAAAGAAGATTTTGACATTGAGACTCGTTTTGGATCTTTCAGACTTCGTGCTTACGAGCAAACCACAAACAAGCAAATTCATATTGCCTTAACAAAAGGAACTTGGAATTTAGGAGATTCGGTTATTACCAGAATCAATTCCTCTCAAGTCAATAATGACCTTTTAGGAACGCTTACAAACAACGCCGACAAGCAATTGGACGACATGTTTAAAGTCATTAACGAAGAGGGAAGAGGTGCGGTGCTATTCATCAATCAAGATATGCAATCCGTGAGTTTGTTAAACAGGATTCATGAACTAAGAGCTTTACAAGCTAATGGAGAAATGAAAGCGCCAAAAATTGTGATCGACAGTAAAGATTTTGGAATTGGAGCGCAAATTTTACACGATATCGATATTTCCAAAATCAGATTGGTGTCTAATACAGATCAAGGAAAACGCGTAGGGATGATTGGATACGGGCTTGAGATAGTTGAATATGTAAATTATTAGAAAATATTTTGAAAGTTAATTTCAACGGAATGAATTAGTTAAAAAATAATTCCATTTTTTATTGAAAAAAGGTTTGCATAAATAAAAAAGCTTACTATATTTGCAACCGCAATCAGCAAATGGTTGTGGCCTTATTGGAGAAATGGCAGAGCGGTCGAATGCGGCAGTCTTGAAAACTGTTGACTGTAACAGGTCCGGGGGTTCGAATCCCTCTTTCTCCGCAAAAGAAACCCGAAACGAAAGTTTCGGGTTTTTTGTTTTCAAGACCACAACAAAAGTTCACTTTTGGAAGTGCGATTGAAAACAAAAAACTAACGGCTTTGAAAAAGCCGTAGGGTTTCTTTTGCTGGTTCACCCCACTGGGATCAACAGAGTTAATCCTCTTTCTCCGCAAAAAAAAAAAAAAAAACATTGTAATCTTTTGATTGTGATGGTTTTATTTTTTTAGTTGATAATCTAGTTGACAATTCTATGAAATTTATTAATTCTTTATAAGTCTTTTTATTTATTCAATCTGTTTAATCACATAAAAAGACATTTACCAGTATTATTACTTAGTTAGCGATTTGAGCAACATTAAGAGTATTATCTGTACGTAAACGATCTTATTCCTTAATTGTTTAAAATCTTACCATGATCTATGTATTTATGACTTCTTAGCAGAGGAATTTTAATATATTTGAGAAAATATGTTTAGTATGACAAGTCAAGAATTAGGGAGTAGCTTTGAAATAATTACGGAAGAATTTTTCTTGTTTTTATTTGACCAGATAGAAATTCAAGTAAATAATAATTGGGTGCAAAAAGCTGGATATCAATTTGGATTTGATGTAGGTTTTGAAGTGGCAATTTTAAATGATAAATTTTTTAAAAGAAGTATATACATTGAATGTAAAAATTATAAAAAATCTATTCTTGAACAATCACAACTGCATACTAAGTTAATGCAATTTCATAGATCTGACTATGAAAAGAAAGATTCAATATTTATTTTTTTGTCTCCTAAAGTAGATTTGAGTAAATGCACACAGGATTCAAATCCAAAACAATTAGAAGATTATTTTAATACTATTGGTCAATTTAATACTATTATACTAACACCTAACAATAAAATAAAAGATATCTTTTCTTTACATGAAAGAATTTTCAGTGAAGTATATAATGAAATATTTACTGAACTTGATGAAGACTATAAAGAAATCATTTTAACTTATTTTAAAAAGTTATTGTTTTCAAAGGGTGAAATACCAAATTTCACCGAATCAAAACAAAGAAAAGAATATTTGGAAGAAGCATCAACTATCAATACTTCAATTTATATTAATAGAAAATTAAAAACAAATAAATTTTCATTTTTCAATGAAGATAAAGATCTATTAGATATTATAAAAGATAAAGATATTGTTTTATTATTAGGAGAACCTGGAAGCGGTAAAACAACTGAACTTATCAATATCTCAAATTATTTTGAAAAAAATATTCTAGAGTTAGAAATAACACCAATATTTATAAGTCTATCGAATGTTAAAAGTTTTGATAGTATAAATGATGTTCTACCTGAGAATTGGAAGTTAAATAAAAAAATTGTTCTCCTCCTTGATGCTTTGGATGAGTTTGAGTTTAGGAATCAATTAAATAAAGAAATTAAAAATTTATTAGAATGTAAAGATACAAGCTTTAAAATAATTGTTTCTTCAAGAACGTATGCTTATAATAATGAATTAAACTTATTGAATCCAACAAAATTTTATTTAGATAATTTTAACTCAGTTCAAAGTTTTGAATTGTTAAGTAAAAAATATCAAATACCTATAGAGCAATATAATCAGATTGATAAAATTAATTTTAAAGATGTACTTGAAGATCCATTTATGTTAAATAGGTTAGGTAAATATTTTGAAAACCATGATAATTTACCTAATAATCCTTCAGAAATTTACGAAGATATTAAATCTGAATTGTCAAATGATGATATAGAAGTTTATAAGATTTTCTCACTTATTTTAGAATTAACAAGGAAAACAAGTATTGATAAAGTTGAATTGAAAAATCTTTTTGGAGTTAAGTATAATAGATTAGTAAAATTAGATTTTATTCAAAGTTCATTTGATAACAACAGCTTCAAATTCATACACAAAAACTATCAAGAATACTTTTCAGCATTAGCTATTAGTGAGTTAAGTTTTGAACAAATAATAAGTTTTATTTCAATAGAGGGAACAAATAAAACACATCCCACATTATTTAATACTATTACATTCTTAATAAACATTTTAAGAGGTAATAAATATAATTTATTAATAAATTGGCTTACAACAAATGAATCTGAAATACTTTTTAAGGCTGATAAAAATAGAATTGAAAATTTTAGAGTTAAAGTTTTTCAGCATTATTTTCAAATTGAATGTATTGAAAAGAAATTTTGGATTAATAGTAATAGAACTTTCTCAGTTAAAGAAATTGCAGAATTTGGAGATTGTGAAGCTAATTTTGATTATTTAGTTGACTTAATTAATGATAGTAATAATCATTTTAGAATAATTATTTCAGCACTAGATTTATTAACTTATTTTACAATTCCAGTAAATAAAAAAGAAACTTTTAAAGATAATTTTTTTATTCTATTAAAGAATTCTCAAAATTCTGAAATGATAAAATCTCATATTTTAGACTGTATTTACGGTCAAAAACTTTGTGAAGATGATACTGAATATTTGAATAAAATATTTGTATTGTTTAGAGATGAAACTAATAAACAAATTAATAGATCTTTACTTTCATTAATTCAAGATTATGAAAATATTGATGACTTCTTTTGGTATGTCAAAGCTGAATTTTTAAGAGATCGAGGAATTGTTGAAAGAGCTGTAAGAGATGATGTATTAAGAGGGACAAGTTGGGTTCTTGAGAGATTGATTATTAAATTAAAATCGTCAGTTAATTTTATTGAATTTGCCAAATACTATTTTGATGAATTTAAAAATAATTATAGAGATAATCAATTTGTAGACGAAGTTGTTGATAGATCTCTTTATTTTGAAAATTTAGATGAAGATTTTTTAGTTAAGTTATTTTCTTCCTTTGAGGATAAAGCAAAATATTTTTTTAGAGAGAATCCTATGAAAAAAATGCTTTTAAAAAGCAAATCAACCAGTAAATTAAAGGCTTTTGAATATTTAATTGAGAACTTTACATTCGATAATGTTGGGTACTTTCTTGCATCAATTACAGATGAACAAACAATAGGACTTGTAATTGATAAATTTGCGAATGGCTCAATTGAAAGTAAAAATTTGGATTTTTACAGAAATGTTATAGCAAATCATGGTAATCGAAAACTGGCAGAAAAATTTAATAATGTCATGATAGAAAAGGGGTTTGTTTTTAAGGAAGTATTTTTAAATCCAGAAGATTTTGAAGAATTAATAGCAAAATACAAAAATAGACCACAAGAAGATTTTGATTTATTGTTTGATAAAACAAAATTACTTTCCAAAATAAATGAAATTTTTGAAGAATATGGAATGTCAATTAATTCAACTAGGATTCGTGACATTGACCAAGATTGGTATCATAAAAATGGTTATGGTAATAAAATCGAACTTTCATATTCCTTATTAAGTAGTATAGCTTACAGAAAAAAAATTGATTTAGAATTTAAAGATATTGAGCATATTTTAGAAGATGAACTTATAATTATTAAGGAAGTCAAATCTCAAATTCAGGCTTTAAATAACTCTAATAACTTTGAAATTAGTACTCAACAAAAAGCATTTATATACGATTGGTGCGTAAAGGCTTCTGATGAAATTCGATTTGATAAAGTGATAGGGTATATAGATATTAATCATTTCAAATTACTTGAGGATTATGATAAGTTAAAAGTAATATTGTTCTTTATAACTAAATTTAATTTTGATTTATCTCAAGAATTCTTTTTAAATAGTATTGAATTTTTTGATGTTAATAAGTCAAGTGAAGAAGGTAATAATTTAGAATTATTGAAGCTTAAAATTGATGATGATGAACTTTTTAATAAAAGAATCATTGAAAATCTTCTTGGTAAAAAGTTGCCTTTTATTGCTTTGAACATTCATATTCAATATGCATTAGATAATAATCTGACAAGTACATTTTCAAAAATTAAAGAATATTTTTTAGTTGATGAGTACAGTTTTAATGTTGACAGTAAGCTTAAGCGATACATAGAACTGTCTAGTGATATTGAATTGTTAAAAAAACTTTGCATTGATGTTAAAAGTTATAAATGCTGGTCTTCTTTGAAACTTTTAATGGATTTTAAAATTGAAAATAAATTCTGTGAAGAAAAAGCAATTGAATATCTTAATACTGAAATAGATGATGAAAACAATTATTATTATTCAACCGCATTATCTATTTTATTTGAATTAAACTCACCGCTAGCTCTAAAACATGTTTTCTTATTTTTAGATATGGATAAATCACCTTCAATAAATTATAACTCTTATGTAAATTTTGATGTAATAGATGATTATAGTATTTTAAATGATTTGTTTAATAAAATTTATTCGGAAGACAGAGATAAAATAGGATTTAGTGGATTAGGTGATTTTATGAGAACCTATGTATCTAACTTATCGAAGAAAAAAGAAAGTCATGATTTAATACAAGCTGAGTTGAATAATATTAAAAATAGAGTGGAAAAAATAAATTCAGATAATGAATTGTTCTATATCAACCAGTTAATAGATGATTCTAAAAAAAGTTATCTAAATGTACAATCAAAATCACTTAGCTTTGATGAAGCATTACTCAAATTAGAAGAAATATTTGCATAAAATAAATTAGATAAATTTATTCTTTTCATTTAACTTAATTACTCAATATGAAACAAAAAATAGTCACCCCTGAAATTATGAAAAAAGTCGTTGAAGAATTGCTTCTGAATAATGATTATGTTTCAGAAGACATTGAAATAATTGGAAATACAATAGAAGTCGATTTTGGGAATAAAAAGGAATATTTAGAAGTTTCCTTTGATTCAAAAATAGATTGGCATTCAAAATTATTTTATGAATTAACAGAGCCTGAAGTGTATTTAAAACGAACTGTTGTAGATCAGAGTGATGAAGAAAATGATGACACTGATTAAGGATATTTTTGTTTCAGAAATTTAGTTTTTATT
The DNA here is from genome assembly GCA_030153045.1 of Flavobacterium sp. Taxonomy (GTDB): domain Bacteria; phylum Bacteroidota; class Bacteroidia; order Flavobacteriales; family Flavobacteriaceae; genus Flavobacterium. Next base: position 30,529 of record JASLID010000087.1, on the reverse strand, counting down.
CCATTACAGCTAACGCCTAGTGAATTTAAATAGGCGAGGATTTATAGCAGAATACTTTTACATAAGAGAAAGTATGAACATGATAAATAATTTCACGTGGTTAAAACGCTCTCGAAAGAGGATATTTATTTTTCTGCGTTTTCTTTTTCTCCAAATTTTGCTTCTTCAGTAGTGTCTATATATTCTTCTACGTTTTTCTTTTCGTCCTCTGTTAATTCAGATTCCAATACTTCTGTTGAGTTTATGTATTTAAAATTAATGATATCTGAATTTGGTATGACTAAATATTTTGAAGGTATTTTATAATGGAGCTTTAGAAAATGATTGACCGTTAAAACGGATAACCAATAGCTAAATTAAACACGAGGTTTTCTTTTCGCCATGACCCACTGCCAAAATCAATCTGATCAATCACCCAACGGTAGTCTTCTCCTAAATAAGGTTTTCGGAGAGGAAACGCAAAGTCAGTTCGCAATAGTAAAAATGAAAGGTCAAATCGCAGTCCTACTCCTGTACCCACTGCAATTTGTTCGATGAATTTTTTAGAGAATTCTGCCCCTAGTTTGTCAGGGTTTTTATGCATCAGCCAGATATTTCCGGCATCAACAAAGACGGCTCCTTTTACAATACTGAATAGTTTTGTACGGTATTCGGTATTGAATTCCAATTTAAGATCACCTGATTGATCTGGCAAAAAAGAACTTGTTTCGGTTTCCGGAAGGTACGATCCCGGTCCGATTGATCGTGATCGAAAAGCTCTTATACTATTGGTTCCTCCTATAAAAAACTGCTTAATAAACGGAAGTTCTGTCGAATTGCCATAACCATAACCAGCACCAACAATGATACGGCTCGCCAATTGAGACTCAGGTCCTAGTTTCATATAATGACGAAAATCGTTTTCCAACTTGAGAAATTGACTGAAGGCAACGCCAAATACTTTAGTTGTATCTCCTTTTTTTACATTCGAACCAGATATGATTCCGGCAAGTGTTCCTGAGGTGTCAAACATTCCTTTGTAATAAAAGGTATGCTTTCTGGCAGTTTCCATCGTATTGGTGTAAGTATAAGAATAGGTAGGGCCAAAAATCAGCTGTTTTTCAATGACCTTAGCCAATGTTGGATTAACGGCTATTTGTTCTCTATACAAATCGGTTACATTATTTGGGCTAACATAACGGATATCTGTAACATTCAATTGGTGCTCTTTGCGGATATTTTCTTTCCACAAATAACCGAAAGAAGCCTTAAAAGAATTAAGAGCATACAATCGTTCTCTTTTTTGAAATTCATAACCCAGCGTAGCTTTTGTTTTAGGTACAAATCCACTCGAAGAATGCAATTTGAAAGGGGCAATAAAACGTGGCCAAATCAAACTGGTTTCAGAACCGATACGGTAAACATCAAATCCGTTATTTTGACCGGATATTTGCACTTCCAACCCACCAAAAAGTGAAATGGTAAACAGTTCTGCTCCTTTAAAAGTATTTCGGTTACTCCAGTTTACACTCAACTCAGTTCCGGTATAATTCGCCGAATTGGTTTTTCCCAAAACTTCAATACGGATTGATTTCTTTTTAAGCGGGGTCAAATAATAATAAGCATCGAGCACATGATCGATAGAATCAGAAACTTTAAACTGGTTCTTCACAAATTTAAAAGTGCCAAGATTAACCAATCGGTTCAGTGAAAGATTATGATTGGTTCGGTTGTACAAATCATTCTTATGAAAATACAATGTTCGGTCAAAAATGCGTGGATTGAATAACTTCTCTTTATCAATAATGGTAAAATCATGGTAATATTCTACCGCAGTACTGTCTTTTTCCAGCTGTTTTAGCTTGCGATTGCTATCTTTGATAGAATAATTAGGATAGACAATTATTTTACCAATAGTATAAACTTTCTTCGCCTGTGTGGGAGTTTCGTCTTTTACTTTCACAATCAAATCGGTTTCATAAGTACCTACTGTGCTGTCTACCTGAACTTTCAGATAATCAGGGCCAAAATAGTAGAAGCCTTGTTCTTTGAGTCGGGCGTCAATTCGAACGCGTTCAGCCTTTATTCTATCTAAATCATAGCCATCGTCAGTCTTCAAAAGGGTTTTCTCCTGAGTTGCAGCGACTGCTATACCCAATGTTGTAGAATCTGTAGGGAATTTAACTTCTTTGATATGGTATTGTTTGCCAGGATGTGCTTCATATTCTGCTGTGGCATGTTTCCCTCTTTTGGTAGAATCGGCCGATGCTTTGGCTTTAAAATAGCCTCGGTTTTCCGAATAATTCTGCAACAAGTTCTTCGTGTAAGTCAAGTCAACTTGGCTGAATAACACAGGAGGTTCTCCTACTTTGTTGCGTAACCAGTAACGGAATCCTTTTTCCTTTTTAGTTTCTCCTGCCAAATTGTAGAAGAATAATTTCGGACGAAGTCCAAGGATTTTAGAATTAGGTTTTGGACGCAGCAGTCCTTTCAATTCTCTCTCCATCGATTTACGTTCCTTTCGGGAAACGGAAGTATCAATCACTTTTACTTTTCCGCCCACGTAAAGTAACTCCCCTTCGGGTAGATGTCTGGTATTGCTGCAAGACCATGTTATGAGGATCATTAGCAAAAAAAGAAAATAATATACGCTTTTGGTTTTCATATTATACTTTTTTTTCTTCTGTTTCTTTGGCTGGTTCAGGTTGTGCTTCCTGTTCTTTTTTCAATGCTCTCTCTTCTCTTCTTTTTCTTTTCATATCATTTTCCAATTCTTTTTCTTCTTCTGAACGATGAAAAAGTTCTCGGAATTTATTGTAATCCATGGTAATGATAAAAGCTACTCCGGTCTCAATAATCTGTCCCTGCAACGCTACTTGATATTCGTTTTTGCGATAGGCTCTCAGAACATACCTTCCGTCTTTAGACAATTGGTAATCTAAAGAAACATCCCCAGCTATATTAGTAGCTTCTCTGTTGGCTTGGTCAGGTCCTTCAATGCCAAAACTGCTTCCTACGGTAACTTTCAATCGGTCATTCAACAATTGTTTGGAAACACCCACATTCAAATCGGTACGGTTTTCTTTAACCCCTGTCGTATAATCCTCGGAAGATTCTAAATCAAAATCAAGTTCAACCCCTTTAATTAAATCCCCTGCAAGATTATTCAGCTGCTGCGACATCAGCTTGCTGACGCTTTGTCTGGCGAGCCTTTCCGCTCCAGTTCCTGACTCGTTGGCAAAAGGATTTTCTCCAATAAAACGATTCAATAATAACAATGCAAATACCTGTTTGTTCATTTCGTCCGGTTGCTGACGCAATTGCTCCAGTTTGGCTCGGGTATTGCTTACAATTTCAGAAGAAACGTTGTAATTACCTTCAGGCAATGTAATGTCGAAAGTAATTTCAGGTTTCAGCAATTCGCCTTTCATTTTCAGCAAGGTTTCGAAAGGGATGCGTTGTTTGTATGTATTTCTAACGGTTGGTGAAACATCTCCCAATTGGTCGTCCAGCAAATCAATAGGTGCGGTTTTTGTTTTATAGACTGCAGTGATATTGATATCGGCAGTGGTAGGTTCACCCGTCCAGAGAATATAACTGCCATCACGGATTTCAAACTTCCTTTTCAAGAAATTAAAAGTCATTTCATAGGTTCCTTCTTTTAGCTCATAACGTCCGGTTAAGGTAGTTTTTCCTGATTCGTCAACACCTCCCGTAAGTTGAGCCTCTCCTTTTAGTTTTAGGTAATCTCCATTTCCTTTGTCGATAATCATGGTCAGTTCGGCTTCTTTATCAATTTCAATATTGACGGAGACGTTCATTCCTTTAAATTTCGACTGGCTGAGTGAATCTTTAGCAATGACTAATCTTTTATCTATTGGTGGTGCATCTTGGTCGATAAATTCCACAATACCTTCCCTGTCGGCAATGGACGGATCCGATTGTGGTAATACAATGGTTAATTCCGTGTTTTTATTGACTTTGATATTTCCATCAACTATCGGTTTGTTTAAATCCCCTTTCACACGCAAATGCGTATCGACAAACAGTTTTCCGTAATAGAGATCATTGTCTTTTGCTGTCGAATTGGACACTTTAAAATTATCTGCATCAATTCTCAGACTAAAAGCAAAGTCTCGGTAGTTAGGGGTGTCAATTTTTCCACGCAGTTGTAGTGTGTTTTTCTCAGAATCTGACAAGCTGAAATTTTTAAACTGCATGCCTTCTTCGGTAAATGAAATCGAATCATTCAACAATTGAAACGATGAGTTTAACTTCGTTACTGTAAATGCACCGTTGTGAAATTGCAAATTACCTACAACTTTAGGTGCGTCTGCAGTGCCTTTGATATGGAATTTCCCGGAAACATGACCGCTGCTTTTGGAAAGCTGTTCGGCAGTAAACGGCTGAATGCTTGCCAAGTTCAATTGCTTTAAGTCAAGGTTTAAGTCAAAATTTCTGTTGGCATTTTGGTAAATTCCGTCAACAGCAACGTCATTTCCTTGTCCGGTAAGTGTAGCTTGTACAGCATAAGTATTGGCTACTTTATTATTGACTTTTAAGCTAATATCTCCAATGGTCTCTTTCTTATATGTAAAGTCTTTTATGGTAAGATCAGAAGTAAGCACCGGTTGTACTGCGAGGTTTTCCAGCATCACAACACCATTGATGAGTCCGCCAAAAGCCAGCGATTCCTGCTGTACCATGCGCGAAATGGTTTCTATATTAAAATCGGTGAAATTAATAACCAACGGTGCGTTTGCCCCTTCAAACTGCGACTGTAATTCTAAAACACTATTGCCATTACGCAATACAAAATTATCGGCATAGATTCCTTGATTTCCAAAACGGATGAGGTTGTTATCAGACAGACTCCACTTTTCGTAATTCAATAGCAATTCTTGAGGTAACAAATGAATTTCAGTAGTACCGTCAATCGCTTTTAAAGTTCCGGCCACAACGTATTGGTCTTTGGCTTTGTCATCCCGCAGCTGCAATTTGTACGTGAGCAGATTGTCTTTTGCATTTCCTTCAATTAACGTATTAGGCAGACGGAATTGGGTGTTTTTTATCTCACCAATAGAGGCGTTGTACACCAAAGCATTGTCTACCGTATTCACTTTAATGACACTATTGCTAATGGTATTGGAGCCATAAATAAGCTTTGGAATGGAAGCGTTCAGGACAATCGTATCGTTCACGCTGTTATAGCGTCCAATGAGACTTATAGGTTCCAGTTGTTTAATCTCCGGAAAGAGTTTCATTACTATTGGATCATCATTCACGCTGACATTAAATTCAAATTGTTGTGGTTGTGTTGTTTTAGTCTTGACTGACGGTTGTACGTCATAATACTTCGCTATCGAATTTGTAATGGCATTTGCCACCTGACTCAACTGATACTTTCCTTTAATGTCTGCTTTTAAAAATTGAGATTGCACTTGTAATGTATTGCTTTCAGGAGTGGCTGTGGCAATAACGTTAATAGCATCTAATTGGAACTGTCCTTTTTCATTCACCAAAAGCAAATGATGCGCAGTAATTGTTCCGTTAAGATAATCGATATCGGCGGTAGCGATTTCAGCATCGAGTTGTCCTCTGAGTTTTAAAGGGCCGGCATGGAGGTTTAGTTTTTCTAAATCGGCGATATCTACATTCAGTTTGATATTGACTTGTGGATACTTGTCTTTAAAACTGCCTTCTGATACCAAATCAAACTCCAGATTTGGATCGTTGATACGGGCCGTGGCATTGTAACGTCCATTAACAATAGCTCCTTTTACATTTAAGTTTTGATAAGCATAACCATTAAACACTCCTTTGCGCATCTGTCCATCTACTGTGGCAGTGGCAGTTTTCGGGTTCAATCCTGTACCTTTTATATTGGCTTTCAGGGTAAGTTTTCCAATCGATTTGTCTTTGATTAGTTTTCCAAGGTCAAAATCATTCAGTTCGGCAATGCCATTGTATTTTTCTCTATTCTTGATTCGGTTATCGAAAGTGGTCTTGATACGAGCAGCCCCATAACTACTGTTTATGGCGAGATTGGTGTTGAAGTTATTCGGTTTGCCTTTAAAAGTCCCTTTAATTGCCATCTGCTCCGGAAATTGAATATTGGTCGGAAGAATATCAGAACCAAAAAACTGAGGAATATCTTTAGCACTCGCCTGTAGATTCTTGATATCTAAGTTATACCACGCTTTCTTTGCATCGGGTAAACCGATAATTCTACCACTAGCGGAGATTTTGGAAGAACCTATTCCGCTAATATCCATTTTAGAGAAAACCATATCGTTAAGTCGACCTGTAATACGCCCGTTAATATGGGCTATGTCATTTTGATGATTTTTAAAAAAAGGAATGGGTGTTAGTTCTGGTGCAAAGAGCAACACGTCTTTAAAGGCTACCTTACTTTGTTGCAGGTTAGCATTCAAACCCAGTAAACCTGGATTGTTTTTTATGGTTGTTATAGAAGGATAAATCACGGTTACTTCATTACGCACCAGTGACTGTGGTGTTTTAACATACAGTTTTTTCAATTGCACACCTTGAGGAGTATAGACAAAATCGGTACGTAGCTTTTCGACATGCAGACCGCTTTGTTCTTTAACTGCAAAAGATTGAATGTTTCCCGTAAAAACGGTTGGACTATACTTTAAGTTTTTAGCTTCCAATTGGAACTGCTGTATGTTCAGGTGTTTGTAATCGATGCCTCGGGTTGCTTTTGGCGTGTTTTCATCATCAAATCGGAAATCTACCTTCTTAATACTGGTATTGGCCAAACTAAGTTTCCAGTCGGGTATGGCTTGTCTTGGAAGGGTTTTGATGTCTAGTTTACGATCGTATTTGCCTAAAGTCAATCCGCCTTTAACACCTTCAAGTTCGAACCTATCAATAGCAATTCGCTGTTGGGGTAAATTGGTCTCAGTAAAAGCAATAAAAAGTTTTTCTAACGAAAGACCACTATTTAGTTGGGTACCCACATTGTCATAGCTGACGTTTATTTTGGATAAATCTATTTGTCCCAATTTGATTCTAAGATCAGGACGCTTCTTAATCAGAGAATCTGCAGTGACAATGGTATTCGTAGTAATTTCCCGAAGCAGCTCTCCTTGTTTTAGTTTAACTGTCAGTCCATGGAGCGCAATCTTTGGAATCTCGAAATTCATTTCTTTGATGTCAAATAATTTCATTCGAGTATCAAAATGACCCAATGAAACCTTCAGATTGTTTTGGGTGATGGCATCATCAAAACGCATTTGGATGTCATCCAGATTGATGTTGTGAATGGAAAACTTCATTTCCTTATTGGTCTTCTTGGGTTCTTTAGAAGCAAAAGCATCTATAATATAATCGAAGTTGAAGATGGAATCTTTGTCCCGTTTGACATTGGCAGTCATGTTTTTTAAATGAATGGAATTTATTTCCACTTCATCATCAAACAGTTTAAATAAGCTGATATCGACAGCTATTTTCTCTCCAGCGAGTAAAGTGTCACCAGATTGACTTTGAAAATAAACATCTTTTAATATGATCTTTTTGGGTAAACCTATTTCAACTCTGCCAATACGCACTGGAGTATGAATCTTCCCTTCCAGATACCTAACAGCCTTGTCTTTAATTTTATTTTGTACCGCGGGGACTTGGACTAATAAGACCAAAAGAAGGAACAGCCCGATAATAGAACCTACTGTCCAGGCGAGTATTTTAAGGCTTTTTTTTACGTATTTATGTACTATCACTTTTTATTTTGAATAATAGCTTGCAGTGATGAGATGCCGCCATATCATTTTTTGTCATTAATAATCAGTTAGGTATATAAATCTGGCAAGTTAGGTATACAAATTTGGAACAAAAAATTCAGATAACTCTTATAAATAACAAGCATTTTTTTACATAATTCGCATATTGGTTATTTTCTAAGTATTTAATATTTAATCACTTCCTTTTTTATAACGTGTGAATCTTGAAATTCATATCAAAAATTATGAAACACGTAGTATGAATAATGCCTTTAACTTTACGTAAAAACAATTCAAATTTACCCTAGCTAAAAAATTTAGAAACAAGAAAGGCCTCTTTTTTGGTAAGTCGGCTTTCATTTAAAACTAATATATCATGATGAAAATAAAACCGCTTGTAATAACTGCACTATTGCTCTCCCTATTTTTCTTCACTTCCTGTGAGGTCATAGAAGGAATCTTTAAGTTAGGAATGGGTTTTGGAATATTTATAGTTATTGCAATAGCTGTAGTAGTTGTAGGTATTATAGTAAAGTTAACAAAAAAATAAAGAATCAATACGGATAGTTAGGACTAATTAAATCTTTGAAATATGAACAGCTTTTTTAAAACGTTAATAGCAGGATTTGGAGCCTATAAATTAGGCGGAGGAATCATAGGTACTATATTGGTTTTTGCACTGATCTATTTTTTGTTAGGCAGATGCAGTTAGAAATCGATTTTCTTAAAAAAAAAAATAGTCACAAACAATTTAAATTTTAAAGTTATGACTGACAATGCAACATTACTAGTTACGCTTTTAGAAAGAGCGAAAGATTATGGCAAAACAACTTTTGGACTGTTTAAGCTAAATACAATAGACAAATCTGCGGATGTAGCTTCATCACTAATTTCGCGTCTTGCTATTTTAATGACGGTTGGGTTGTCTGTTATAATCATCAACATTGGAATTGCCTTATGGATTGGCAAACAACTTGGCGAGTCATTTTATGGCTTTTTTATAATTGGTGCTTTCTATGCACTGCTGGCAATTATTCTTAGTATTTTTCGCCATCAATGGATAAAATACCCAGTTAGCAATTCTATTATCAAACAATTGTTAAAACAGAAATGCTATGAAAACTAAAAACGAAACCGATACGTTGAATGCATTGATTATTTCAACAGAGAAGAAGCGTGCGTATCAATTGGAATTGTTACAAGAGCAACTTCATGTCACATGCGAAAGTTTAAAACCTATGAACCTGATTAAAAACACATTTCAAGAGGTGATTCATTCTCCTGAAGTAAAACACAATCTGGTTAATAGCGCTATTGGTTTAGGCGCTGGGTTTCTTTCCAAAAAACTAATAGGAGGGAATGCACAGCATCCCGTTAAAAGAGTACTGGGAACATTAGCTCAATTGGGTGTGACCTATGCCGTTTCAAAACAGGCTGACAACATTAAAGCCATTGGAAGAAATCTTTTGGGCCGTATTTTTAAATCGGGTAGGGCTCAAGGTATAGCATAAAATAAAGGCAACTTGGTCTAAAAAGGATTTATCATTATAAAGACCGTTTTTAATTAGAAATCGGGAGACTATCTAAAGATGCTTTAGAGAAAAAAAATGTTTTTGAGAATAGATTCTGTCTCTTTATTTTTTTCTGTCTGCTCAATAAAATGGTCAAATTGAGGTGTTAATAAATCCCATCTAATTTTCATAACCTGTTTAATTACCTCAATAATACCTTCAAATAATATTGGTTTTGTAATGTAAAGACTGGCTCCAAGGTCTTTGCATTTTGATATGGCCATCAACTCAGCCCAAGTAGAATATATTATTATTGGTGTATTTTGGTGCTGTGTTAACTTTTTAACTTCTTCCAAAATTTCAAAGCCATTCGTTTCCGGCATATACAGGTCAATAAATATAAGTTGTGGAGAGTAGGATAACTTATGTAAGTCCTCTATAAGTTTATGCCCATTATCATAGAGTATTACATCAACTTTTTCTTCAGCTAATGCTGCTACTGCATCTCTGAATAAATTTAGATCATCTATATCATCATCCACATAAAAAATAGTGCATTTAGAGTCCATAGGGATAAAAATTAAATCTTGGGAGAATAAAATTATAAAAAAAATAACGTATTAAAAAGAAGATTTTAATAAAAAAAAATACACAGAAAAGGAGTATGCCTATTAAAAAAAGTTTGTTTTTCATTGCAATATTTAAGCTCTCCAAAATTTACAATTTTAGATATCGAAAATGCATATCGTAGAACAACTATCTTAAAATGAACCTCATTACAAGAAAACCGTATAAAGAGCTTACATGTTTATATTATGTAAATTTTATCGGAAATTGTATAAGTTGATTTTATTGAAGTAGCATTACATTTGAGTTGAATTTGGCAGATATAATTATCAACTTAAATCAAATAAAAATGATTCAAATAATTAGTGCACCAGACAATGTAGTTGCTTTTAGAGCAATTGGAGAAGTAACGAAAGAGGATTACCAAAATACTGTAATTCCTGCCGTTGAAAAACTAGTAAAACAAATTCACGAAATTAATTTTTTATTAGTTTTTGATAATGACATTAAAAACTTTACAATGGATTCCTTGATGGAGGACGAAATGGTTGAACTTAAAAATTTCTCAAAATGGAATAGGGCGGCGATAGTTTCTGATTCAAAAAAAGTTATTGACTCTACTAATGGTTTTACCCATAGTACTCCAGGGGAGTTCCGTGGGTTTAAAAAAAAGGATTTCAATAAAGCTTTAAATTGGGTGGAAGGTAATTCTTAGAGCTCCAAGGGTTCCCATTCCTAGGTGTAAATCACAATTTTAATGCTATAAAAAAGGAGAGCAGTTCATTTTACTTTTAAAAATGGTAACCTATAAATTACATGGAAAAATGGAAAAAAATGTTAAACATCCCGGACTACATAATGATAATCCTCAGCACAGACAAAAAACTGATGATTTGGAAAAAACGCATCCAGAAAATGACCTACATGAGAATTTTCCACAAGAATATGAAGAATTCATCGATGATACCCCTAATTGGAATTCACGAGTGAAAAAAAATCGAAATACTCCGGCGCAATCCAATTCTGAAGAAGAAAAGGACGAAGACCAAGAGGAGGAAGGCGAACACAAAGGAAGGAGCTAACCCTTAAAGAAATAAATAGTGATGTTAAATGCCCCAATTTCTAATCAAACAAAACCCAAAGCGAAAGTTTTGGGTTTTTTATTTCTACCTGAAAAAGTGTGGTTACACAGTACATAGCCTATATGATTTATTGGAATTATACTGGTATTTTTCAATAGGATCTTAACAAACTTCAATTGTAGATATACCATTAATTTAAAAATAGTTAGGTATTAATATACCAATTGGTATATTTTTTATACATTTGCTCCCAATATGTTATACAGATGATGTCAAAAGCAGATCGTACCAGACAATTTATCATAGAAAAAACGGCTCCTATCTTTAACGAGAAAGGATATGCCGGTACTTCTATTAATGATATGATTCATGCTACTGGATTAACAAAAGGAAGTATCTACGGTAATTTTGTAAGTAAAGATGAGGTGGCTTTAGCTGCTTTCGATTATAACTTCGAACAGGTTGTCTTATACATCAGAGGGAAAATGGATGTAAGAGAATCGGTTATCGATAAATTATTAGTGTATCCTGAAACATATCGTAATTATTTAAAATTCCCATTTTTAAGTTCAGGGTGTCCTGTTACCAATACATCTGCGGAAGCTGACGATACCCATCAGTTATTGAAAGAAAAAGCAGCCAACGCATTTGCATTCTGGCGAGATTCACTGGAACGTAGAATCAAAGATGGTATTGAAAAGGGAGAAATCAAACCTGATATCAATGTCAATGAATTCATTTCGGTATTTATATCACTCATACAAGGTGGTGTAATGCAATCAAAAGTGACCAATACAATTGGTTCTCTAAATGTTACCATGGACTTTTTGGAAAGAATGATAAAAGACCTGAAAAAGTAAAAAAATTTGAAATAGAATATACCGCTTGGTATATTTTAAATTATAAAAATAAAACTCAATTTAATAATAGATATAGAAACGCAATGAGAAATTTAATTAAAACAACCCTGGCATGCAGTTTATTTATAGCATTTCATGCTAATGCACAAATTACTAAAACGGTTAACGGATTCAATCATATTGAAAGTTTGGCTACTGATGGCCAATTTATTTATGCTGCCGAAATCGGTAAAGAATTAAGCCCTGCTGCAAAAGACGGAGACGGTCAAATACTGAAGCTTGACAAAAAAGGAAAGGTAATTGATGCTGTTTTTTCAAAAGAAAAACTGAATGCTCCTAAAGGTTTGGCTATCGAAAAAGGAATTTTATTCTTAACCGATATCGATCGTCTTGTAGCCATTGACCTGAAAACAGGAAATAAATTGTATGAAATCGATTTTAGTAAAGACGCTTCTTTTTTAAATGACATTGCGGTATGGGATAATACTACTTTATATGTTTCGGCTACTGATAAGAGTAAACTATTTAAAGTTAATTTGACTGACAAATCGTATGCTGAAATTAAAACAGATAAAACGATTTCAGGAATCAACGGATTATTTTGTTATAAAAAAGCGGGAAGACTGTATGTAAACGGATTTGGAAGCGATAACCAACCCAATGGTGTTATTGGTTACATTAACTTAAAAGACGGAGCATTCACTCAATTGACTCCAATTGAAGGGCATTACGATGGAATGTTCATAAGTAACGATGTACTTTATGTAAGCAATTGGGTAGGGTTTGAGAAAAAAGGAATCATTGTAGGCCTTGGAATTTATAATCCTACTGCAGTTAGAGCAAAATCGATTCCACTTCAGGAAGCTATTTCAGGCCCGGCTGATTTTATTATATTGAATGATGAATTAATTGTTCCAGCTATGATGAGTGGCGAAATTCACTTCGTTAAATTGGATAGTGACCTTTCTTTAAAATTATAAAACTTTAAAAGAGACAATTACATACTATAAATAAAAAAAGGTGCTTTAGGCACCTTTTTTTATTAGATGGCTTCGATTTCTACCATCGTCATTGCGAAAGCAACGTAGTGAAGCGTGGCAATCTCATGTATGTCATTGCGAGGAACGAAGCAATATTTTCGTGATTGCGGTAACATCTATGAGATTGCTTCGTCGTTCCTCCTCGCAATGACAACTCGCAATGACTCACATTATGTACTTAACCTCTTCAAACAAATCCTTCCATTCTGGATTTAAAGCATTAATTAAGTCCATTTTTTTAGCTCTAGAGCCTGCTTTTAATTGCTTTTCACGAGCAATGGCATCACTAATCATTTGAAAGGTTTCGTAATACACCAATTTAGAAAGATTGTATTGAGCAGAAAAGGAATTGGCATACCGTTTTTCTTTGTGTTCCATTATACGTTTGGGTAGGTTAGAAGTAACACCAACGTAAAGCGTTGTATTGTTCTTATTGGTTATAATGTAGATAAAACCGGTTTTCATTTTTTTTGTTTGTTGTTGTATGTGCTTTAATTTCATTGCAAGTCTTTCCGTCCAGTCATTGCGAGCGTAACGTAGTGGAGCGTGGCAATCTCTCGTGTATGTCATTGCGAGGAACGAAGCAATCTCATCGGTGTTACTGCAATCACGAAGAGATTACTTCGTCCGTTCGCTTCGCTCGGGTGCTTCGTCGTTCCTCCTCGCAATGACAGTGCCTAAGAACTCGCAATGACGGTGCTGAGGTGTTCGCAATGACTAAACATGATGTACTTATTTTATTTGTTGATACCAATCTTCTTTTTGGATGCCCATGTAATTGCAGAATTCGTCGATGGTGACGGCTTGGTGTTTTTCTTTGTTGAGTTGCTTTTTGATGTTGGCAATGATATTACGGGATTGTCTCTCGCTTTTTCCAGTGATTTGCTGGATGTCTTTTGGGTAAATGCAAATTCTTTTCATAGTGTTTCTGTTTGGCATTTACACTTTTGGTTTGGCTTACTTTGCTTTGGGACGGCTTTAGTATGACTTTCATGCGGCTTTGATATGGCTTTGATATGGCTTTGATATGGCTTTGATACGGCTTTAGGATTTCCGAAAAATCAATTCAAATATACTATTTTTCTTACAAAATACAAATGTGTTGCTTTTTTTTTATTGGGGTTGTTTTTCCTGATTTGGGAGGAAAAAGAGGCCTGTTTTGGTCGATTTCGGCACAAACGGTTGTTTTCGGAAATGGGTATTTTGGTATGTTTTTTTCTTGTTTTACCATTGCAGCTTAAACTTTAAAAAACTATAGATTATGGCTAAGGCTAATGGAATTATCAAAATTGAGGGAACCGTTGAAGATTTGACTTTTTACAAAAAGGACGGGATTAATTATGTGCGTAGAAAAGGGGGGATACCTAAGGAACGTATTGCCAACGATCCCAATTTTATTCGTACGAGAGAAAACAATACGGAGTTTGGGCATAGCGGTACCAGCGGCAAAATATTGCGCCAAGCGTTGGGAAGTTTGGTTTTTAAGGCTAAAGACAGTAAGCTAACGAGTCGATTGGTACAGGTGTTGTCTCGAGTGAAAAACATGGACACCGTTTCGGCCAGAGGGATGCGAAGAGTGGGTATTGGGATGGCCACTCCCGATGGGAAACAGGCATTGCGTGGTTTTGATTTTAATGCCAATGCAGCTTTGAACAGCGTGCTTTATGCTCCGTATACTTTAAACACGACTACTGGTGCGGTAACGCTGACTGATTTTATTCCTGCTGAACAGGTCCTATTTCCGCAAGGAGCAACACACGTAAGTTTTCAATGCGCGGTAATGGCTTTGGATTTTGACACAGAGATATCGGAAGTGGCGTATAGCGCTATTGAAAATGTAGCGATTAATTTGACTCCTATTACTTTTTCGTTGACGCCTTCGAGTGTGCCTACCGGAACGGGGCAGCAGTATTTTATGTTGATGGTTTCGTTTTACCAACAGATTAATGGCGTGCAGTATTCGTTGAAGAATGAGGTGTACAATGTGTTGAATATCTTGGAGGTGGTTTAGATTGCTTTTTAAGCGATTGGCATGAAATCATGAGATTGCCAGCAATGACATCTCGCAATGACTAACCCTGTATCGAGAGATATAGGGTTTTGTTTTTTATTTAAGTCTCAAAAAATTGGTAATATAAAAATAATAATAATTTTCTTACAATTATTATTATTTTTATATCTTTAAATATTACTTTTTAAACTATCTAACTCTGATAACACTAACAACTAAAAATATGAAAAAAATTTTACTTCTTCTTTCCTTCTTCTACTCCAGTTTTTGCTTTGCGCAACAATACACATTGCCTGCCACGTTAGTCACAAGATATCTACCAGATCAGAGTACTGAGAGTAAAGATATTATAGTTGAATCCAAAATTGGTAAAGATGATTTCCATGAGATTATCTTATCCTATAAAGGTCAAAATGATTCGTTTAAACTGAAACCATTAACGTTCCCTAATTTTAAAGCTAAATTTAAACTAGCTTTAGTTACTGTTCTTAAAGCTAATGCTATTGATCCCCGAACTCCGGAAGATTCTGCTATTGAAAATGATATTGCTTTTGTTTTTACACAAATTGTTACTTATAATAATAGCGAAGAGGCAAGACCTGAGGTAGCTACCATTTTTCTAAAAGACCATATACCCGTATATTATGACTCAGATAATGAAATAGACCAAAAAATAAAAACTGAACTTACTGATGTCCAGGTAGAAATTTCCTTTTTTGGAGGATTTATTGAAAAAATTCAGGTCAATGGAAAAGTAGGAGCTACATCTTTATCTTTTAATAATAAATACTCCATAGGAATAAGTTCTACGAAAAACATTGGACAGTTAAATGATTACAGGCTGTTCTCCAATGAACGTTTCACCGCTACCTATTTTAAAAAAAACTTAGTACAGAAAAATGCTGAAGACAGACTTTTAAAATTAAAAGATGATCTATCAAAAGCGACTGATGAAGTAACAATAGCTGAAAGTGATTTTACTTTAAGTGATAAAAAAAATCACACTGCAAAAGCAGCTTTAGAAAGCGCCAAAAACAATATGAAAAGCATTACTACTCTCCAAGACTTTGAAAGAGCTAAAGTCCAATTGGCAGTGCTTGAAGAGGATTTAAAGAATGCTGAAGAGGAATCTAAAGCAAGAGCCATAACATTGAAAGATGCTTTGGCTAAAAAAAATAATCTGGTGGCAGAAGAAGTCTTATATGAAGCACAAAAACAAGAAGATGATGCATTGATGGTAGCGATTAACGCTATTGAAGAAGCTAAAAATAATGAAGAAGCCAACACCATGGCTAAAAAAAAGGAGATACCTCTTGCTGATGCCTTAAAAGTTATCGAAGCCAAGAAAGTTCTGAAAGCTGAAGAAAGTAAAAAAAGCCTCCGATTAGATGTAAACGATGTGATCCGCTATGTTAAAAAAGTAGATGTTAATGCTAATGACATTAGTCCTGTTCCTCAATTAGTCATTTTAGATGAAAATGAAAAAGAAACCAAATTGTTCCGCGAAGAATCTTCAAAATTATTTGAAGCAGTAGTATATACTGACTTTTTAGGTGTTTTTGATGAAGAAAATCCAAATGGTATCATTCAAACAGAAATAAATAAAGAATTCAATATTGGCTCAAAACGTTTTGATTTTTTACCGGCATTTATAGAAGCCATTGGTTTTTTTAATTATTTTACTGCTCAATTTCAATTTTCAAAAATTGAGAAAAACAACAAATTTCTATTGCCTTCTGTTTATGAAAGTTTTGATGTAGACAACAATCCCACTTCTGAAAGTTATTATAGCCCCATTTCTATATACCAATACCGTAATTATTCTATTGGGGGTAATTTAAACATTCTTTTTATGGAGAATCAAAATGCAAAAATAAGCACCACACTTGATGCTGGGTTTTTATTTGGTCGAAGTGGTATTAAAGATACGGCTGAACAGGTAGAAGGACGATTTGTTAACAATATTGAACTCCCTGTGGAATTAAAATTTAGAATACTCCCAGAGAGAAGATTTAGTTTTATTATTTCTGATCGTTTGTCTTGGTTTGAATTATTAGACTCTAAAGAAAATTTCAGGTCTATTGAAGACAATAAAATAACGTCTAGAAATCACTTTTTAAACACCTTTAATGTAGGCATGAATTTAGACATTTCTTCTTCCGGAAAATTATTTTTAAGATATAAACTGATCCACGAATTAGACAATATAAATGCTAATTTCTCGCAACTTCAATTTGGATATTCTTTTTACCTACTGCAAAAAAACGGCGTAAAAAAGAAGGAATAATGTCATTTTAATCCTTTATAAAAACAGCTTTTGGTTTTCAAAGGCTGTTTTTTTTATTAAATCTCACTGAATTTAGTGATTGTACAGGTAATTTATTATGATTAAGTTTGATGAAATTAGCTTTACAGCTTATGACCAACCAAAACCCAGAACAAATAGCACGTGATAACATTGACAGGCAATTAGTTGCCTGTGGATGGATCATACAAGATAAGAAGAAATTCAATCTCGCTGCTGGGTTAGGTATCGCTATTCGTGAATATCAAACAGATATCGGTCCAGCTGATTATGTTTTGTTTGTAGATAAAAAGGCTGTTGGTATTATTGAAGCGAAACGTGAAGAGGAAGGAGTCCGACTGACCAGTGTTGAAGAACAATCTTCGCAATATGCTAATGCTAAACTTCGATTACTAAATAATGACCCATTGCCTTTTGTATATGAAAGTACAGGAGAAATTACCCGTTTTACAGATTATAGAGATCCGAAACCTCGTTCCCGTAATGTATTTACTTTTCACAGACCGGTAACATTTGTACAATGGCTAAGCCAATCAAAAACATTACGAAACCGTTTACATGATATTCCTACCTTACCAGAAGATGGATTACGTGATTGCCAAATTACAGCTATCAATAATTTAGAAAAATCATTTAAAGGCCAACGCCCAAAAGCGTTGATACAAATGGCTACTGGTTCTGGAAAAACTTTTACAGCTATTACAGCTGTATATAGATTGCTGAAATATGCTAAAGCTAAAAGAGTTTTATTCTTAGTAGATACTAAAAACTTAGGAGAGCAAGCTGAAGGGGAATTTAAGGCTTATACTGCTCAAGAAGATAATCGTTTGTTTACCGAATTATATGGTGTAACCCGTTTGAACAGTTCTTTCATTCCTAATGACAGTCAAGTCTATATCAGCACTATTCAACGTATGTACTCGATTCTAAAAGAAACCGAATTAGATGAAAGTGCTGAAGAAGAAAATCCAAATGAAACTCGTTTTGATCCTAAGGAACCCGTTCCTGTTGGTTATAACGAAAAAGTGCCTATTGAGTTTTTTGATTTTGTAATTATTGACGAATGCCATCGTAGTATTTACAATTTGTGGAAACAAGTTTTAGATTATTTTGATGTATTTCAAGTTGGTTTAACAGCTACTCCTGATAACAGAACCTTCGGGTATTTTAACCAAAACTTAGTTTCTGATTATGGTTATGAAAAAGCGGTGATTGATGGTGTTTTGGTTCCTTACAATGTATTTACTATTGAAACTGAAATTACTAAAAATGGGAATATCATCAAGCTGGGAGAAAAAGTAGATAAGCGGGAACGATTGACCCGTAAGAAATTTTGGGAAGCCATTGACGAAGATGTAGAATATAGCGGAAAGCAATTAGACAAAGACATTGTCAATCCAAGTACTATAAGAACTATTATTAGAGCTACCAAAGAAAATTTACCTTCTATGTTTCCAGATCGATTAGATACGAATGGAAACTTTGAAGTACCTAAACTTTTAATATTCGCTAAAACCGATTCTCATGCTGAAGATATCATTGATATTGTCCGTGAGGAATTTGGAGAAGAAAATAAATTCTGTAAAAAGATTACCTACCGTAGTGAAGAAGACCCAAAGTCAGTCTTACAGCAGTTTAGGAATGATTATTACCCACGAATTGCGGTGACAGTAGACATGATTGCCACCGGAACAGATATTCGTCCGCTAGAAGTATTACTATTTATGCGTGATGTAAAAAGCCGTAGCTATTATGAGCAAATGAAAGGACGTGGTACTAGAACCTGTTCTGTTGAAGAATTGAAAGCTAAGGGAACACCAACAGCTAAATTCAGTAAAGACCACTTTGTAATTATTGATGCCATTGGTGTGGAAAGTTCGCAGAAAACCGACAGCCGTCCTTTGGAAAAAGCGCCGGGGGTTTCCCTGAAAGACGTGTTGACCAGTGTGGCTATGGGAAATACCTCGGAAGAGATGCTAACCACCTTAGCCAACCGTTTGATCCGTTTGGACCGTCAATTGACGGAAAAAGACAAACAGCACTTTGCGGAACATGCCAACGGTTTTACTATTAATCAGGTGGTGAAGCAATTACTGAATGCCTACGACCCTGATACTATTGAAAATCAGAAGTCGAATATTAAAAGAGGTATGGTAGGCCTACCTCCTATCGAGATCGAAGCAGCAATAAAAGCATCCAATCAAAAACTGATAGAAGAAGCAGTAGCCATTTTTCACAATCCGGACTTACGGGACTTTATTATTGATATCCGCAAGAAATACGACCAGATTATCGATGTGGTGAACATGGATTCTATTACCAACATTGGTTGGGTAAAAGATCAGGAAGCGGTGGCCAGCCAAACCGTTTCTGATTTTAAAGCTTGGATTGAAAGTCACAAAGAAGAGATCACGGCTTTGCAGGTGTTTTATGCCCAAGATTACCGACACCGGATGTTTACCTATAAAATGATTAAAGACCTGTGCGAAAAACTGAAAACTGAAAAGCCATTGTTGGCTCCGTTAGCCGTTTGGCGTGCTTATGAACAACTGGAGAAAACAAACGGTTCCGCTAAAAATGAACTGATGGCGCTGATGGCGCTGATACGCCGTGTAGCAGGAATTGACAGTGCGTTGACGTCGTATGACAAAACAGTGGATAAGAATTTTCAGGAATGGATCTTTAAGAAGAATGCCGGGCAGCACAATGCTTTTACCGAAACCCAAATGCAGTGGCTGCGGATGATGAAAGACTATGTCGTGAACAGTTTCGGTATAGAACGGGATGATTTTGATTTGAGTCCTTTTAATGCTGAAGGTGGTTTGAGTAAAATGTGGCAGTTGTTTGGTGATGAGACAGATATGATTATTAATGAATTAAATGAAGTGTTAGCTGCGTAATGAATAAAGTTAAATTACCTGAAGGATGGAAATGGGTCAAGCTTGGCGATACCTGTAAAATTGTTAGTGGACATACACCTAAGGGTTTAGAACAAAATTCAAATAAAGGAGATTGTCAATTCTATAAAGTCAGCGATATGAATTTAGTTGGAAATGAAGTTAGAATGAATGTATCAAATATTAAATTAACTATTGAAGAAATTTCTAATCTTAAAATAAAAATATACCCCAAAGGAACAGTTATTTTTCCTAAAAGAGGGGGTGCAATATTAACTAATAAGAAAAGACTTCTTTCTCAAGATGCATCATTTGATTTAAATGTAATGGGTATTTTGCCAAATGAAAAAGTTACAAGCAATTATCTATTTTATTGGTTTCAAAAACTTGATTTAAGTAAAATTTATGATGGATCAAATGTTCCTCAAATAAATAACAAAAATGTAAATCCATTAGATTTTCCATTACCTCTTGTCGAAACTCAACAAGCCATAGTCTACAAAATAGAAGAACTGTTTAGTGAATTAGACAAAGGCATAGAAGATTTAAAAACTGCACAACAACAACTTAAAATATATAGACAAAGTGTTTTGAAATGGGCTTTTGAAGGGAAGTTGACTGATGGGAAAAATAAAATTTCCACAATTCCTTTTGGCTCCATAATTAAAGTTGTAAGCGGTAATACACCAAAAGGTTTAGAAAATATTTCTAACAGTGGAAATTGCCAATTTTATAAAGTTAGTGATATGAATTTGGTAGGAAATGAAATAGAAATGAGAACAAGTAAATTCAATTTAACTTTAACAGATATTGAGAAACTAAAGATTAAACTTTACCCAAAAGGCACAATAATTTTCCCAAAAAGAGGTGGTGCTATATTAACAAACAAAAAGAGAAAACTTTCAAAAGAATCTGCTTTTGATTTAAATGTTATGGGCGCACTTCCAAATGAAAAAGTTGATGCAAATTACCTTTTTTATTGGTTTCAAAAATTAGATTTAGGTAAAATATGTGATGGTTCAAATGTACCACAGATAAATAATAAAAATATCGAACCGTTGGACTTTCAAATTTGTGGAATAGAGGAGCAACACCTTATTGTTCAAGAAATCGAAAGCCGTTTGAGTGTTGCAGATAAAATGGAGGAAAGTATTGCCCAAAGGTTATTACAGGCTGAAGTTTTGAGGCAGAGTATATTGAAGAAGGCGTTTAGTGGGGAGTTGGTTTAAAAGATAAAGAAAATTATGTTAAATATTGAAAAACTAACACAAAAAAACATCTATGATGCATTAGATTATATTGAATCTAGCAACATTCGTTTGAATGAATCATTACGTTATAATGTTATAATTAACGAAAAGAATTATCCACCCAAAGAAATAGTTAAATATGCATTGAACTTGATAAATGAAAAAAAAATAAATTTCATTTATGATTATAAAGATGTTATTGAAAAACTTGAAAAACTTGGATTTAATGTTTTCGTTAAGAATAATGTTTGGAAATTAGGTACTCGATGGGGGCAAGGAGCGCCATCTTATTATGAATTAGTAACAAAGCATAGTAGAGTTATTGGACCTTTTGATAAGAAATACTCTGTAGGTGATTTAATACTAATAAGTGATGGTTTTACAATTTTTTCATTAGCAAAAGTTGTTGAAAAACCTATAAAAGTAACTGATACTGAATTTTTAAAAGAAGATTTTAAAAAATATAAAATCGATTACGAGGATTGGATGTTCTCATATAAAGTAGATTTTATCACTTTGAAAAAAAGTGAAATATTCCAGTACAATCTTCAACAAGGAATAAGACAGGTAAGGGATAAAAACATAATCGATAAAGCAGTTAATATTTGGGAAAATAGGAATATTGAAATGAGTAATATTGTATTTTACACAAAATACTACCAAAAACCGCCAAAAGACAATTGGATTTACCCATGTTTAGTATTTGAAAAAAGAGGTTGGAATGAATATGGCAATTATAATAGTTTTGATCTTTACTTTTATTTTGACAAAAATAATAGAGACTTAATTGGTCCAATTAAAACAATTGATATAAATTCAAATGATACGGAATTAAAAGATGGATTTGAAAAATTAGAATCTAATTATTGTTCCTTAGGACAAACAATAGATTTTTATAAAAATTTAAGGGAAAGATTTCCAATTCATTATAGAGTAGTACTTTCTTCAATTAATGATGTTTCAGTTGTTAAAAGTATAGTTAAAAAACATGAAAATCACAAAAACTTTAAAAACTTAATAAGAACTTCAGAAGCCGAGTTAATTTTTAAAGATTTTAATTCAATATTTTCAGATACCATTAAACTAATTAGTAAAGAATTTGAATTTATAGTTAATCTTGAAGGAGCAATAAAAGAACATAATGTAAAATTTGTTTTTGATTTAAATAGTAGTTTAAAAAATAGATTTTTCTGTATCGTAGGTAAAAATGCAACAGGTAAAACGAAGTTTTTATCATCATTGGCTAATAAATTAGCCGATGAAAATGAGTTAGGAAAATTTTACCCAAATAGGCCTAGTTTTTCAAAAATTATCACTTCCACTTTTAGTTATTTTGATAAATTTAGAATACCCGAATCTAGAGATACTAATTATTTTTTTATTGGAATTAGAGAGAACGGTAATTTAATAGATGAAGAAAAATTCTCTGATTATATTTGGAATTCTTTTAGAAAAATAATGTCTGATATTGAAAAAAGACAATTATATTTTGACTGTTTAAAAAGCTCACTTGAAGTTGAGAATTTAAAATTTGGAATAGAAGATATTAATACAAATACAAAAAAAGAATTTATCGAAAGAACTAGTGATATTTTTAGTTCAGGGCAAAATATTATTTTCCAATTTTTAACAAGATTTATTGAATGTATTGAAAATAACTCTTTATTAATTTTTGATGAACCAGAAACTCATTTGCATCCTAATATTACAGGGAGACTTATTAGAACTATAAATACAATCTTGGATAAATACAATTCCTTTTGTATTCTTTCTACACACTCACCAATTGTTTTACAAGAAATAAAATCTGATAACATTATTATATTCGATAGATATGTTGATTATCCAATAACATATAAACCTAGTATAGAATGCTTTGGAGAAAATTTGACGGTAATTAGTAATGCTATATTTAAAGTAGATGAGGAAAAGGAGTTGTATAAAATTGAATTAGACAATCTCTCTAAGACAATGAATTATGAACAAATTATTAATCAATTTGATAATAAATTAAGTATCAACGCAAGACTATATTTAAAAACTAAATATAAGCAAAATGGTTAATTGTAATTACATTGGTGGTCAAAACAATGATGAATATGATAGATTTGTTGTTATTATAAATGAAAAAAACATTCAAAGAAGAAATTGTCTGGTTGGAATACAAAATAGAATTTTATTAAGTTATGAATTATATCTAGAAAATTTTGAAGTTCTTCAAGCTAGTCAAGGTTCAATACTTGCTCAACATGAAATTAACGAAAGGGAATATTTAAATCATTGCTATTCTGTTAAAACAAATACATTTAAACATAAAAGAGGTGAAATTTTTGATAGTCAATCCATACAGTTAAAGGCTTTTTGTCCTTATTGCTTATTAAATAAACCAACAACTTTAGACCATTATATTGGTAAAACTGAATATCCTGAATATTCTATACTATTAAAAAATTTAATTCCTTGTTGTTATCATTGCAATCAAAAAAAGCGCGAAAATTGGAGAAGAAATAGTAGAAGGAGATATATTCATTTCTACAATGATACTTTTTTAAATAATAGATTTTTATTTGCAAATTTAATCTTTCATGGAAATGATGTGCCCGATATTTCATATGAGCTTATTAAACCAAACAATATAACACAAGAGCAATTTGAAATTGTTAC
Organism: Flavobacterium sp.; assembly: GCA_030153045.1. Classification (GTDB taxonomy): domain Bacteria; phylum Bacteroidota; class Bacteroidia; order Flavobacteriales; family Flavobacteriaceae; genus Flavobacterium. The sequence continues at coordinate 6,621 of JASLID010000087.1, read as the reverse complement.
ATTTCATTTTGAAGATTTAAGATTGATTGAAGAATATATTGAAAGATCTAATGCAATTTTATCTACGGAAATATCAATTATACATAATTCAAATCAAAGAGGTGATACTATTGAATCAATACGTCAAACCTTTATAGATAAACACGAAAATATTATTGGCTTTGGGATTAATTATTGGCAAAAATGTATGTATGAAGCTATAGCCTTAAACATAGAAAATATATTATTAATTAATTAAGATGAGAATTCCAACAAATATTGAACGAGATTATATGTTTTAAGCAATGCTAAAAATTGAAATAGAGAGAATTGCGTTAAAAAGATGAGCTAGAGAATTGGCTGTAAAATATGAAATCAGATATATCTTGTAAATTATTAATTTCTTGGGCCACATTTATATGCAAATGGAGGAGAGCTTGACCCAAACCGTAATAATTTTAACACTTATAACGCAAAAGATTATTTAATAAATAAAGGATTTAAAATAATTGAAATGTAATAATGAATATAACACCTAACAAATTATCAATAGCACAATTGTTTGCGACTCCAAACGAACAATTTATTGTACCATCTTATCAAAGAAGATATGCTTGGGGATTTAATCAATATTGTGCTTTATATGAAGATATTGACATGCTAAAAGAAAATGATGGACATTTGTTTGGTATGATAATACTTCACACAAGTTTCCATACTGCAGGTATTAATCAGCCCGAATTAGTAGATGGTCAACAAAGAATGACAACTTTAGTTTTGTTCTTGAAAGCTTTTGAGCATGTTTTTAGACAAAAAGATAAAGAAGATAAAGCGAATGAAATCAGGAAAATGATTATTTGCAAAGGTCTTGATGATGTAGAAAGACCAAAAATAAAATTAGGTGATTTAGATAATAAAGATGTAGAAAATCTAGTATTAAAAAATCAGTTTCAAGATTTAGAAAACAAAAACATACGTTTTGCTATTAATGATTATATCAAATGGTTATCAGAACTTGAACTTGATGAACTTAATAAATTATTTTTTAAGTTAACTAACATTGCAGTTATAATTAGATTAGATGTTGGAATGGCACAAGATGCATACAAATTATTTGAAACTATTAACAATCGAGGTTTAAAACTAAAACCTACTGATATTATTAAAAATTTTTTATTAGGACATGCTGCAAAGATAAATCAAAATAACGTTTTAGAAGAGGTTAAAAATCTTTGGTCAAAAGTAATTGTTAATTTAGATGATTTAGATTCTGACGACTTTTTAAGACAGTTTATGAGCTCTATCTTACAAAGAAAAATAACTATGACTTTGTTAGTTATTGAATTTAAGAAGTATTATCTTAAAAATGTAGAATTTGCGGAGTTGTTAGGCGAATTTGAATATTATCAAGAGGATGAATATTTTGAAGAAGAAGATGAGAATGAAGTAATTAATGAAGATGAAATTGAAATTAAGAATGAAAATCAATTTACTATAATTGAATTTCTAGAAAAGCTAGTAAAACTTTCAGAGGTTTACAGAAAAATATCAATGGCAAAACATGAATCTGTAAAAATTAATAGAAGACTTAGAAACTTAAATCAAATACTCTCTAAATCTACTTACATCTTTTTAATGCATTTTCTTCTTGAAACAAAATATATTGAACGTGAAAAACTAAATGTTCTTAAATACCTTGAAGCTTTAATGCTCAGACGACATATTTGCGAAAGACGTACAAATGAAAATGATGATATTTTTTCTAAAATAGTAGGTTTTATTGGTAATGATAACATATTAGAAAAAATAAAAAGGTATATTGATGATGAAGGATACATTCCTGATGATAATGATTTTGAAGTTTATTTTCCTAAGCATCAATTTAAAGGAAAACTAATTGACAGAGCAAAATATGTTTTAGAAAATATTGAATATTACAAGCGTGGTAATACTGATGAGTTAGTTATTGCATCTAATCAAGAAGTTCATTTAGAACATATAATTCCTCAAACAATTAGCACAAAAAAGTCTAAACAAGAATATGGAAATTGGGAAGATTATTTGGGAGAAAAAAGTATTTCTAAGCATAAAAAATATGTCAATTTCATAGGAAATATGACTCTTTTAGGAGAATCTCTAAATATTCAAGCTTACAATAATCCTTTTACAAAAAAGAAAGGGAGCTATAAAGTTTCAAATCTTTTAATAGCTAATGAATTATCAAACTATTCAGATTTTAAATTTAATCAAGTTGACAAAAGAAGCGATGCTTTTACTGAAATAGCATTAAAAATTTGGAAAATATAAACCTATAAATGAGCAAAGAAAAATCCCCCAATACCTCCAGCATAGTATCCAAAGTATGGGCCTTCTGCCAAACCCTTAGAGATGATGGAGTAGGCTATGGTGATTACTTAGAACAATTAACCTATTTGTTGTTCCTGAAAATGGCAGACGAATATACTAAACCACCACACAATAAAAAAATGCCTATACCAGCAGAGTTTGCTTGGGAAACTTTGACCAGTAAAAGTGGTAGTGAATTAGAGTTGCATTACAACATCATGCTTCGTGAGTTGGCTAAAGAAAAAGGCATCTTGGGGCAAATTTTTGTAAAAAGCCAAAACAAAATACAGGACCCTGCGAAGTTGTACAAACTGATTGCGCTTATCAATGCCGAGAACTGGATCTTGATGGGGGTGAAAGACAAAGGTGATATCTATGAGGGTATCTTGGAGAAAAATGCAGAAGATACCAAAAGTGGAGCAGGACAATACTTTACGCCGCGCCCGTTGATTAAAGCCATGGTTGAATGTTTGAGACCAGAGCCTATGAAAACCATAGCTGATCCAGCCTGTGGTACGGGAGGATTCTTCCTTGCTGCTTATGACTGGATTGTGGATAATAGAGATTTAGATAAAGAAGCAAAACAGTTCCTGAAGTATGAAACGTTTTTCGGGAATGAGATTGTTGCCAGTACTAGAAGATTAGCATTAATGAATTTATTCCTGCATAATATTGGGGATATAGATTCGGATAATTTTATCTCTCCGAATGATTCCCTGATTACTGATTCAGGTACTCGTTATGATTATATCTTAGCCAATCCTCCTTTTGGTAAAAAGAGTAGTATGACTTTTACCAATGCTGAAGGTGAGCAAGAAAAAGAAGATTTAACCTATAACCGTCAGGATTTTTGGGTTACTACAAGCAATAAACAGTTGAACTTTGTGCAACATATCCGCACAATGCTTAAAACCACAGGTATGGCGGCAGTAGTGTTACCAGACAATGTGTTGTTTGAAGGTGGTGTTGGGGAAACGGTTCGTAAAAAGTTATTGGAAACTACTGATTTGCATACCATACTGCGTTTGCCAACAGGTATTTTTTATGCCAATGGAGTGAAAGCAAATGTGTTGTTCTTTGACGGGAAACCATCAAGCAAAGACCCTTGGACAAAAGAAACCTGGGTGTATGATTATCGAACGAATATTCACCATACGTTAAAGAAGAATCCTTTAAAATTGACTGATTTAAAAGATTTTATTAAACTGTATAACCCTGAAAACAGAAGCAAGCGTAAGGAAACGTACAATGCCGAAACCAATTCGGAAGGACGCTGGAGAAAGTTTACCTATGATGAAATTATAGCTAGAGATAAAACGAGTTTGGATATTACCTGGTTAAAAGATAAATCGTTAGCGGATTTGGATAATTTACCGGATCCTGATGTTTTGGCATTGGAAATTGTAGAAAATATTGAAGCCAGTTTGGATAGTTTTAGAGCAATTATTGCAAGTTTAAAATAGTAATAATATTGGTATGAGATATGTTTTAGCATTTTTCTTTCCTTGGTTATCGTTAATGTTACAAGGAAAAGTCGGTTCAGGTATTATTTGCTTGTTATTACAGATTACAATTATTGGTTGGATCCCTGCTTTCATATGGGCGGTAACAGATTTGAATAGGATGTATGCAGATAGAAGGACTGATAGGGTTATTAAGGAAATGAGGCAATAGATTGCCACGTCGTTCCTCCTCGCAATGACAGGACGGAGGGATTCGTAATGACTACAAAATAAATATCAAGTGAAGGTTAATGGTTTGAATCCAGTCGAGGTTAAGATTGCCACGTCGTTCCTCCTCGCAATGACAGAGTGGAGAGGTTCGCAATAACAAAGTGGACCTCCTCGCAATGACAAAACGGAGGGTTTTCAATGACTAAAAAATACTCTAAGAATCATAAGAAAAAAAAATCTTAATAAAAACATATATGAACATACTAATTTCAGATGAATTATTAAATGGTACAGTAACTAATCAATTTGAGATCGAATTAATATCAGCGGCTATAACAGTAAAAGAATTGATAACAAAACGTGTCACTGTCGAAATTGAAAATTATAATAAACGTTTGCCCCAATATTTCAACGGCTTAATAGAACCTACAAATGCCGAACGTACTCTTAACGGATACAAACTAAAAGCAAAACAATTAATAGATGCCGAAAAACAGGTGTACATTGCCTTAAATGCTTTTCAAAAAAATGGTTTTTTTATATTAGTCGATAACGAGCAATTAGAAGAACTTGAGCAGAGAGTAACTTTAAAAGACACCTCTAAGATTTCTTTTGTAAAACTTACGCCTTTAGTTGGAGGCTAATACATAATTTATGGGATTATTAGATAAAATAAAAACGGCAATTGGTTTAGATATAGAAGAGAATAGCGAATTCAAAACTGTTCTTTCGCAATGTATTCAGGAATATTTAAAAGAATCACAATATTTTTACACGATTACCTTTTCAGGAATTCCTACTTACAATGAGGTAATAAAAAAGTGGGATGATGAAAAAAAAGGGGAATTTGTTATTTTTTTAGCAAACACCGTAAAAAAAACGTATCCTTCTTACCGTAAAGGAAATAAAAATGAGTCCAATGAATATCATATGGCCTCTCAAATGCTCCAAAATATGTTTAGGAGCAAAATGAAATTTTCCGAAACTACCCTTGTAACCATTTACGAAACATTTAATAAGTTCATCCCCGATAAAGACTATAGTGGAGTGTATTGGTGGCCTATTGGTGGTTTTTTCAAGCAAATAGAAAATAGCTTTCCTGCCACTACTGTTCCGGAAAGTGTTGTAAGTATATTAAACGATATTATAAGTATTAAAAAAAATGCAAATTCTTACTTCTACAAAGACCAGATTAAATTAGACGAAAAAATCAAAACCTACCTTTATACCCGTGAGGGAGATGAAGGCGCAGTAAAACCGGTTTATTTTTTAGGAGAAGATCCTTTTCAAACGTTTGCCAATGCCATATTGAATCAACAAAAAGAGGAAGACAAAAAGCTTTGGTTCGAACTCGTAGCGATGGCACAAAAGGCAAATGGCAGTAAGCCTTCACAAAAATATTTAAACGATTCTAAAAAGATTATCGACCAACTGGGGTCGGATAAATTTAAAAAAGTAACTCACGAGTGGTTTACGTTTGTGATTAATCTTAAAGAAACGGTAATTACTCAAACTCAAATCTACGACAAACGGGAATATACCTATAATGTCATTGAATTTTTGAGTAGTTTGAATTCTGATGCGATTAAAGGTTTTGTATGGATGTCGTCATGGTTTTATGATAATGTAACCATACAAACCATAAGTAAATTAGCCGAACGTAGTTATAAAAAGATACCTGAAAAAGGACCTGCCGCTGCCGGAATTGGTAACGCTTGCTTGTACACTCTTTATGCCTCAAAAGGATTAGACGGAATTGCTCAATTGTCCCGATTGCGTCTAAAAATTAAGCAGAACAATACTTTAACTCTAATTGAAAAGTATATTGAAGAAGCGGCAAATAAGTTAGGGGTTTCTGCTATTGAAATTGAAGATTTGGCAGTAGATGATTTTAAGCTAAAAGACCATCAGCTGTCTTATACGTTTGATGATTATACTGGAGTAATTGCATTGACTGGAATAGGTAAATCAACATTGAAATGGTTTAAGCCCGATGGTACTGAGCAAAAGACAGTGCCCCAATTTGTAAAAGATAAATTTGACACAAAACTTAAAAAAATAAAAGCCACTCAAAAGCAAATTGACCAAACCACTGCTTCACAAAAGGAACGATTTGACAGAATGTTACGCAGTAACAGAAGCATGAGTCTAGATTACTTTAAAGAGAAGTATTTGCAACATGGTTTGCTGTCTTTTATTATCAATAAAGTAATTTTTAAGTTTTCTAACGGTACCGGCGACTGTTTGGCTATTTATATCAATAACCAATGGATTGCTATAAACCATAAAAGTATCGATATTGATCAATTTACAACAGTTTCGTTATGGCATCCTGTAACGAGCAGTACCAATGAAGTGAAAGAGTGGCGTCAGTTTTTATTGGAAGGACAAATTCAGCAACCGTTTAAACAAGCTTACCGAGAAATTTATTTGCTCACCGATGCCGAAGTCAATACCAGAACGTATAGTAATCGCATGGCATCACATATTTTGAAGCAACATCAATACGTAACCTTAGCCAAAGGCAGAAACTGGAAAGCCAAATTGATAGGTTCTTGGGATGGTGGTGACCAAGACACCGCGCAACTTATAATGCCTGAGTATAATATTTGTGTAGAATATT
>JASLID010000085.1 GCA_030153045.1 Flavobacterium sp. | reverse complement strand
CCAATCTTTTTTCCAAATAAGCTAATCCGTCAATTGGTCCGGCTCCTTCGCCCATATGCGCTCCAATGCTACTCAGCTGTACAATATTTTTTACATTACTTTGTTGAATAGCCGCAATAAAATTTTCAGCCACTTCTTTTTGATAGCCTAACCAATCGCTTACACTAAATGTTGGCGGAATCATCAGGTAGACTGCATCAGCTCCTAAAAAAGTGTTGGCCAAAAAGGCTTTATCTAATACACTTCCGATAGCCGCTTTTGCTCCCAGTTTTTCGATTTCTTCTTTTCGTGATACATTACTACTAATGATTGTCACCTCGTGTCCGGCAGCAATTAATGTTGAAGCCAGTGGCTTTGTAATATTTCCTGTTGAACCTGTTAAAACGTATTTCATGATTTTTATATTTAAAATGTTTTGACAAAGTTAATTTTATACTTACTTTTGTACAAGTACCTACCAAAAAGTATGTAATGAAAATTATTAAAGAAACATCAACCAATAATGAAAATCGCAAAGCCATCAGCGCTGTTTGCCCAGTTAGTTTTGCGTTGGATAAAGTCGGCGGACGTTGGAAACCGCTTATTCTATGGAACCTGCGACATGGCAGATTGCGTTATAACGAACTTAAAAAAGCCATTCCACCAATTACAGAAAAAATGTTGATTCAACATTTAAAACAACTGGAATCAGATCATTTAGTTTTGCGAACCGTTGTTGAAGTAATGCCCCCACACGTTGAATATAGCCTTACCGATTCAGGTTCTGAACTTCTACCAGCGTTAACCGCTTTGGCGGATTGGGGCGTTCGTAACAGCAATAGCGTATAAAAAAATCCGCTTCTCACGAAACGGATTTGTTTTTATTTATGAATTCCGATTACCTCCGATTCATGTAAATCGAAACGTAATATAATAAGGTTGCTATTGATCCTAAAGCGGCTACAACATACGTCCTTGCTGCCCATTTCAATGCGTCTTCTGCACCAGCATATTCTGCCTGATTCACCATATTTTTATTTTTCAACCAGGCCAAAGCACGGTTACTTGCATCGTATTCTACCGGTAAAGTAATAATAGAAAACAATGTTGTCGCTGCAAAAATGACGATTCCAATCAATAACAACGACGGAAAAGTTCTAATCATTAAAATACCTGCCAGCAAAATCCATTGCATGTACGTTGATGCCACGTTAACGACTGGCACTAATTTAGAACGCATTGTTAACCATTCGTAACCCACCGCGTGTTGTACAGCGTGGCCACATTCGTGAGCCGCTACAGCTGCAGCTGCAGCATTTCTTTGGTTGTATACTGCTTCGCTTAAATTGACTGTTTTAGTTGCCGGATTATAATGGTCTGTTAATTGTCCAGGTGTTGAAATGACCTGAACATCACGAATGCCATTATCAGCCAACATTTTTTCAGCAATTTCTCTTCCGGACATTCCGTTTTGCAATTGCAATTTAGAATAATGTTCAAATTTGCTTTTTAGTCTTGAACTCACTAACCAGCTGGCTAGCATAATCGCTCCAGCCAATATTATATAACTCATTCCCATATTCTTTGTTTTTAATTTGTTTGATAAAGTTATAAAATATTCATCAAAATATGAGCCAATGTTGAGATTTAGAAAAACAAATGTCATTTTGGCACTAATGCAAATGGATACAAATGCAATGCACCTCATTGCTTCATAATAGGCAATATGTTTGCTTTTTAATTTATTGCTTAAAACATGTTCGTTTTTTGTCTGAATTTCCGAACCGTCGGGACAAATTGATGATCCTTAGCTTAATGACATTGTAGTCACTTAACCACCACCAGAAAAAGTGGTTTTCATCTCTCAAAGACCGAATTTCCAGACAAGTCACTGAAAATCAAAAACATCAATCTTTATTTAAGCAAGCAACCGTTTTATATAGAAGAGCTTTTTTCTTACAAAAAATTTTTATTATTGATTATTAAAACCTATCTTCACTCTAAATCTTAATTTACCGTGAAGTATGAAAATTCTTTTTACAGTAAGTTCTTTTAATGGACTAAGTCAGAGAGCCTTTGTAGAGCTTAAGCTTTTAGGTCATGAAATTTGTATTCATCAACTTATCGATGAGGAATCCATTATTGCAGCAGTTGAAGATTTTCAGCCGCAACTCATCATTGCTCCCTTTCTTAAAAAGGCTATCCCTGAAGCCATCTGGAGAAATCATATTTGTTTGATTGTTCATCCTGGCATTAGAGGTGACCGAGGGGCATATTCGCTGGATTGGGCCATTATGAATAATGAAAAAGAATGGGGAATAACACTGCTACAAGCCAACGAAGAAATGGATGGGGGCGATATTTGGGCCTACCGGACATTTAAAATCAGAGACTTATCAACCATTACAAAAAGTACTATTTATTGTCATGAGGTTACACAGGCAGCAATTGAATGTATACTTGAAGCGGTTGAAAAATTTAAAACTAAAAAATTCAAGCCAACCCCTCTGGATTATAGCAATGCTGAAATCAAAGGAAAACTTCACGCTGTCATCAAACAAGAAGACAGAGCATTTGATTGGAATGATACTTCGGAAAACATACTAAGAAAAATAAAAGCCGCTGATGGCAGTCCCGGCGTCCTGACTACAATTGAAAACGAAGCGTATTATGTCTATGGTGCTCATCTGGAGGGAGTATATAAAGGCCACACAGCCGGAAAGATTATTGCTCAGCGTCATAATGCCATTTGCATAGCTACTGGCAATGGTGCCATCTGGCTCACACACCTAAAGCCTAAAAATGCTTCGTATAAAATTGAAGCAGCAATGGCACTTAACCCTTCTTCACTTAACAATGTTCCGATCACTACCCTTTTACCTTTTACTAATGATTGTGATGTAAAAGATACTTTCAGGGAAATAAGATATACAGAGAAAAATAAGGTTGGTTATCTTCATTTTGATTTCTACAATGGGGCTATGAGCACCAAACAATGCTACCGATTACTGGACGCTTTTAAAGAGGCCGTAAACAGACCCACAACAAAAGTGTTGGTTTTAATGGGCGGAAGCAACATTTGGTCAAATGGCATTCATTTAAATACAATTGAACATGCTGAAAGTCCTGCAGATGAATCCTGGAGAAACATAAATGCTATTAATGATTTTGTGAAGGAAGTGATTAATAGCACCTCCAAAATCATTATTTCCGCAATGCAAGGCAATGCAGGAGCTGGAGGCGTTATTATGGCTTTGGCGGCGGATAAAGTATTCGCAAAAAAGGGCATCATCTTGAATCCTCACTATAAAAAAATGGGTGGTTTGTATGGTTCTGAATATTGGACCTATCTTCTGCCTCAAAGAGTAGGTAAAGCAAAGGCGATTCAACTTACGGATGAATGTTTGCCAGTTTCTATTCAGGAAGCGAAAACCATCGGATTGATTGATAATTATTTTGGCGAAGATGGGGCTGATTTTTGTGAAAGAATAAGGCAAGAGGCCGAAAAAATCGCCCTTTCCCCCGATGATGATTATCAAAAAATAATAATAGCTAAAAAGAAAAAAAGAAAAATGGATGAAGATACAAAACCATTGCATTCTTATCGTCTAGAAGAATTGGCTAAGATGTATGAGAACTTCTATGGAGAGGATAGAGCCTATCACTTTGCGCGTTATTTCTTTGTTCATAAAGTAAGCAGTCTGGAACTTGTCCCTGAAGAATTAGTGAGAAAATATACTTTCCCAAAAGAAACGGAGCAAGCTATTAAAGCTTCCTAAACGGAACACAATAAGTATTCGAAACATATTTCTATTTAATAAAAAAGCTATAACATTTCTGTCATAGCTTTTTGTTTTAGCATTGCTCAAAGTTGGGAAATCGAAGATTCGACGAAGTCAAACTTTGGGTAGCCTTTAGATTTTTTATCTAGATTCTCTCCTACGCGGAAATCTAAAATTATTCCACTAAATTGATAACTCTCCCAGGAACAATCACCACTCTTTTAGGTTGATTACCATTTAATTGTGCAATTGTCCTTTCGTCTTTCATGATAATTTCTTCGATTTGATCAACAGTTAAATCCAAAGGCAGTTCAATTGTGAAACGCATTTTTCCATTGAAAGAAACCGGATATTCTTTACTGCTTTCTATTAAATGTTTCGCATCGAAAACTGGGAACGCTACCGTTGAAATGGAACCTTCATGACCCAATTGTTTCCATAACTCCTCAGCGATGTGTGGTGCATAAGGCGAAAGAATGATTGCTAATGGTTCTAAAATAGCTCTTTCATGGCAGTTTTGCGATGACAATTCATTCACACAAATCATAAATTGAGAAACCGAGGTGTTGAAAGAAAAATTCTCTATGTCTTCTCCTACTTTTTTTATCGTTTTGTGTAATGTTTTCAAGCTGTCTTTTGATGGCTCTCCATTGGTAACAATCAAGCCATTATCATCAAAATACAAACGCCATAATTTCTTTAAGAATCCGAAAACTCCGGTGATTCCAGCTGTATTCCAAGGTTTTGCTTGTTCTAATGGACCTAGGAACATTTCGTACAAACGCAAGGTATCGGCGCCGTATTCGTTGCAGATATCGTCTGGATTAACCACATTGTATTTCGATTTGGACATTTTTTCGACTTCACGTCCGACGATGTATTTGTCGTTTTCTAAAACAAATTCTGCACTGGCATAATCTGAATATAATGGATGCTTTTTGAAAGCTTCAATATCTAGTTCATTCGTTACATCATTGATAACTGCTAAATCAACGTGAATTGGATGAACATTCAAATCTTTGATTAACCCTTTTGAATATAATTTTTTAGAATCTTCGCTTCTATACACAAATGCACTCATCCCCAAAATCATTCCTTGATTAATCAATTTTTTGAATGGTTCTTCCGTTGGGGCATAGCCTCTGTCTTTTAAGAATTTATTCCAAAAACGAGAATACAACAAGTGGCCTGTCGCGTGCTCGCTTCCGCCAATGTATAAATCGACACTTTCCCAATATTTTAGAGCTTCTTTACTCGCAAATTCGGTTTCGTTGTGCGCATCCATGTAACGCATCCAATACCAAGAGCTTCCCGCCCAACCTGGCATGGTGTTTAATTCTAAAGGAAATACAGTAACGTTATCAATCAAGTCATTACTCACAACTTGATTAGTAGTTGTATTCCAAGCCCAATTCGTTGCATTTCCTAGAGGCGGTTGCCCGTCTTCGGTTGGTAAATATTTTTCAACTTCGGGTAAAACGATTGGCAAATGCTTGGCATCAATCATTTGTGGCAATCCATTCACATAATATACCGGAAATGGTTCACCCCAATATCTTTGACGAGAGAAAACGGCATCACGTAAACGGTAATTGGTTTTGCCTTTTCCTTGGTTAATGCTTTCTAATTCCGTAATAATTTTTTTCGTTGCTTCTTTATAATTCAAGCCGTTTAAAAAGTCGGAATTGGCTATAATAGTGGTGTTTTTATCGTCGAAGGCTTTTTCGGAAATATCGACACCTTCAAAGATGTTTTTGATGTCCTGCATACCGCTTTGTCCTTTGAAGAAATTCGCAAAAGCATAATCTCTTTCGTCACCACAAGGCACAGCCATCACAGCTCCTGTTCCGTAGCCTGCTAACACGTAATCGCCAATCCAAACCGGAATTGGTTCTTTGGTAAACGGATGTTCGGCATAAGCTCCAGTGAAAACACCAGAAATCGTTTTAACATCGGCCATACGCTCTCTTTCCGAACGTTTGGCTGTCGCTTCAATATAATTGTTTACGGCTTGCTTTTGTTCTGGAGTGGTGATTTTAGCGACCAATTCGTGTTCTGGTGCTAAAGTCATAAACGTTACTCCGAAAATAGTGTCGGGACGTGTGGTGAAAACTTCTATTTGATGAGATTGCTTCGCTTCGCTCGCAATGACGTTGAATACAACAGAAGCTCCAACCGATTTTCCAATCCAGTTTCTTTGTGATTCCTTGATGCTTTCGCTCCAATCGATCGTTTCTAGACCTTGTAACAAACGTTCTGCATAAGCTGAAATTCGCATCGACCATTGGGTCATTTTTTTACGAATTACGGGATGTCCGCCACGTTCAGAAACGCCGTTGACGATTTCGTCATTCGCTAAAACCGTTCCTAAGGCTGGGCACCAGTTGACTTCGGTTTCGGCCAAATAAGTTAAACGGTATTGTAAGAGTATTTTTTCTTGTTGTTCTTTTGAAAAGGCATTCCATTCTGATGCAGAAAATGGAACAATATTATCATCGCAAACCGCATTGACATTCGCGTTTCCTTCGTTTGAAAAAATTGAAACTAAAGTCGAAATATCTTCTGCTTTGTCCGTGTTCTTATTGTACCAAGAATTGAACAATTGAATGAAAATCCATTGGGTATGTTTGTAATAATCAGCGTTGGACGTACGCACTTCTCTACTCCAATCGAAGGAGAATCCTATTTTATCCAATTGCTCGCGGTAACGGGCAATGTTTTCTTTAGTAGTCGTGTCCGGATGCTGTCCGGTTTGAATAGCATATTGTTCGGCTGGCAATCCGAATGAATCGTACCCTTGCGGATGCAATACATTAAACCCTTGGTGTCTTTTATAACGTGCGACAATATCCGAAGCGATGTAACCCAGCGGATGTCCCACGTGCAATCCCGCACCTGATGGATAAGGAAACATGTCCAAAACATAATATTTTGGTTTTTCAGAATGATTGCTTGCGGCGAAAGTTTGATTATCAGCCCAATATTTCTGCCAGTTTTGTTCGATTTCGCTAGGAGTATATTTCATATTTTAATTTTTTGCCACAAAGGCGCAAAGACACAAATTTTAATGTTTAGGGTACAAAAATGGTTTATAAATTAGCCCCGATGGAAGCGGTATCTTTTATACCTGTCAGGTTTTAAAAACCTGACAGGTATAAAAATATAGCGGACAGCGGGAAAATGGATTACAAACAGTTCGCAAGCCATTCGCTTCACACTTCAACGCGATTAATATGACCATTTTGTCCGCAAATTTACATTTATTATAAGAAACTGGAAACTTTGGTCGTTATTAACTTTAAATAAAGAAATTCTTTGTTATTTTTACCCAATAATTTTGTTACTATGAGTTCTTCTTTTGATAAATTTCAAAAACGCAGACTAATTACGTCTTATTTTTCGGTAGTGTTAAGTGTATTCTTGGTATTGTTTTTACTAGGGATCCTTGGTTTTTTTATTGTAAATTCTAAAAAATTATCTGACGATTTCAAAGAAGGAATCGCGATGTCAGTCTATTTTAAAGATGAAGCAAAAGATACTACTTTGACAAAATTTGGCGAAATGCTAAAAGATTCAAAATTTGCCAAATCATACAAATACGTTACCAAAGACGAAGCTGCTAAAGAGCACACAGACATTATTGGCGAAGACTTTATGGAGTTTTTAGGGGTAAATCCGTTACAAAATTCTTATGATATTCATATTAAAGCTGATTATGTTGAAAGCGATAGTATTGCTAAAATTGAACGTCAGCTTCGAGAAAATGCATTAATTACAGATATTGTTTACGACAAGCAATTGGTTAAAATGGTCAATGAAAACGTAAAAAAAGTAAGTATGTGGATTCTAATTATTAGTGGTTTCCTTGCTTTTATCGCTGTTTTATTAATAAACAGTTCGATGCGTTTATCTATTTATGCCAACCGATTCATCATTAAAACCATGCAGATGGTGGGTGCTACAAAAGCATTTATTAGAAAACCATTTATTTGGAGAAGTGTAAAATTAGGGATGATTGGTGCCGGAATTGCTATTATTGCATTACTTGGCGTGTTGTTTTATATTGATTCAAACTTTCCGAACTTGGGTGTTTTTAACGACAAATTGACTATTACCGCTATTTTATTAGGTGTTTTTGGCGCTGGGATTTTAATCACTTGGCTGAGTACATATTTTGCGACTCAACGCTTTTTAAATTTAAGAACAGACGACCTTTATTAATTTTAGATTGTTGATTAACAATTTTAGAAATAAAAAAACATGAAAAATAATAACCAACAAGGATTTCTTTTTGAAAAAGTAAACTATAAAATTCTTTTAATAGGTCTTGCCGTGATTGCCGTTGGATTTATCCTGATGTCTGGCGGAGGCAGTGACAATCCGAATGTTTTTAACGAAGATATTTTTAGTTTCCGAAGAATTCGATTGGCTCCAACAGTAGTTTTAATTGGTTTTGGAATTACGATTTATTCGATTATAAAAAACCCTAAGAAATAACATGAAAAATTATTTAATAGTATTATTTTTCATTATCTCATCTAATACCTTTAGTCAAGATCTATCTAGAAGCAAATTTATTTTTTTAGAAAACCAGATTGATTATTCAAGACTTGATTATTCAAAGTATGGGGTTTCAAGGGTTTATATTGCCATGTATATGGACACCCCTGAAAATAACTTGATTGATGTCAATGCTATTTCTTGTTTAAGTACAGTAAATAATTTGTATCATACATTATATTATTTTGTCAAAATACCTAAAACATTAAAACAAGAAGAAAAAGAAAAATTATTTACCGCTTTTGTTAAACTTATCAAAGGGAAGGAAAGGTATAAAATAAAAAAAGCTCTTTTAGTATTGAATTTTGATGGTGACTACACTAATGATTATGCTGTTGAAAAGCAAACTAATCTGGAGCTTAACAATGTTGCGCAATTATATTTTGACACTAAAAATCAAAATATTTGCAACCGATTATTAAACTAAAAAATGGAACTAATTCAAGCCCTTATCATTGCGATAATTGAAGGTTTAACCGAATATTTACCTGTTTCTTCTACAGGGCATATGATTTTTGCCAGTTCTTATTTTGGCATTCAGGAAGATGATTTTGTTAAATTATTCCAGGTTTCAATCCAGTTTGGAGCTATTTTAGCTGTGGTAGTATTGTACTGGAGAAAATTTTTCAATTTCACGAAAATCAACTTTTTTCTCAAATTGGCTTGCGCCGTTATTCCGGCTTTGGTTTTAGGAAAATTATTCGATGACAAAATCGAAGCTGTTCTTGGAAATCCAATTCCCATTGCGGTTGTATTGATTCTGGGCGGATTCGTTTTGCTTTTTATTGATAAATACTTCCAAAATCCAACCGTTGTAACAGAAGAAGAGATTAGCTTAAAAAAGGCAGTTGCTATTGGCTTTTGGCAATGTTTAGCGATGATGCCTGGCACGAGTCGTTCGGCGGCTTCTATCATTGGCGGAATGCAACAAGGATTGTCGAGACATGCCGCAGCTGAGTTTTCGTTCTTTTTGGCGGTTCCAACAATGTTGGCGGTAACGTGTTATTCGGTGTTTTTAAAGACCTATGAGCACTCGCAAATGAAAGGTTATGAATTGATTTTGAAATCGCAGGAAAACATCAACATGTTCTTAATTGGAAATGTTGTGGCTTTTATTGTAGCGGTTTTGGCAATAAAATTCTTCATTGGAATCATCAAAGAATACGGTTTTAAACCTTGGGGTTGGTACCGAATTGTGGTAGGTTGCTTTCTACTCGTTTATTTCATTTACATAAAATAATTTACCTTGCTGACTCCCGAAGATTACTTAAACGGTCAAGTGATATTAATTGACAAACCTTTGAAATGGAGTTCATTTCAGGCGGTAAATAAATTAAAATACACCTTAATCAACAAACTCAAGCTTCCTAAAAAATTTAAAATAGGTCACGCTGGAACTTTAGATCCCTTGGCTTCTGGGTTGTTGATTGTTTGTACGGGGAAATTCACCAAAATTATTTCTGAAATTCAAGGTCAAGCCAAAGAATATACCGGAACGTTTCATGTGGGTGCTACCACGCCATCCTATGATTTAGAAACCGAAATAGATAAAACTTTTGCTACGGAACACATTACCGAAGCATTAATTCACGAAACGGTACAGCAATTTATTGGTGAAATTGATCAGAAACCACCTGTTTTTTCGGCAATTAAAAAAGACGGAAAACGTTTGTACGAACACGCTCGTGCTGGTGAGGAGGTCGAAATTGCTTCGAGAAAAACAACCATTCACGAATTTGAAATCACTCGAATAGCCATCCCTGAAATCGATTTTAGAGTCGTTTGCAGCAAAGGAACCTATATTCGTTCGTTAGCCTTTGATTTTGGATTGGCATTACATTCTGGTGGGCATTTAACCGCTTTACGCCGCACAAAAATTGGCGATTATGACGTTAAAAATGCTATTGATGTTACCTCATTTGAGGAGTCAATTGCTCCAAATGCTGCATCAGAGTAACCAACTCTGTTTGTGTACTCAATCCTTTATCGTGTAAATACCACAACTGCAATTCGGTTTTTGCGGTTTCATCAACCACGCCATATTGGGCTTTATAACTTTTAATAAGGTGTGTTGCCCCTTCGGGTCTTGGGCCCCAACTTCCTCTCAAATGCATGGTTTCTCTTTCAAGGACTAACACTTTGGGAATAGATCTACTTCCGTTAGTAAGAAACAAATTCATCAGCGCTTCGTTTTCATCTCTAAAAAGTATTCTCAGTTCTATTTTATCAGTAGCATTCGCCATTTTATTGAAAATGGGTAACAATTGTGCTGCATCGCCACACCAACCTTCGGCTAAAACCAACCAGTAGTAGTGATCATGAAGAGAATTTAAGGCTTGCTGCTGTGCTTTTCCTACATGAATCGTTTTATCCAACCGATTCATCCTAGTTTCATTCAATTTACTGTAGTGCAATAACTCTTCTGTCTGCTCATTGCCTGAAGACTTTCCTTGCATGAGTAACTCTGTTACTATATTTCTATATTCTGAATAGGAAATGCTGTCTAAAAAACTACTTACAATCGTCGTCGTCGTTTTCATCTTACTCAAGTTAAAATACAAAATTACGTTTTAATCATTAGTTAAAAATGAAATTCTTACTTAATTTTGGCTAAATCAATAATTATAAATATGAAAAATCGTTGTGCATGGTGCTTATCTTCAGACTTATACAAAGAATATCATGATACAGAATGGGGAAAACCAGTATATGATGACACTACTATTTTTGAATTTTTGATTTTAGAAACGTTTCAGGCAGGTTTGAGTTGGATTACAATTTTGAACAAAAGAGAAAATTTTAGAGCGGCGTTTGATCATTTTGATTACCAAAAAATAGCCCGATATTCCGACGACAAATTGGAAGAATTACTACAAAATCCAGGGATTATTAGAAACAAACTCAAAGTAAAAGCTGCTGTAAGTAATGCCATTGCTTTTATGGAAGTACAAAAGGAATTTGGTACTTTCTCTAACTACATTTGGGGTTTTGTCGACGGAAAACCTATTGACAACTACCCAAAAACATTAAAAGATGTTCGTGCCACCACCGAAATTTCGGATGCCTTGAGTAAAGATTTAAAAAAACGTGGATTTAAATTTGTTGGTTCCACCGTAGTTTACGCCCATATGCAAGCCACTGGAATGGTTAATGATCATGTGGAAGATTGCTGGACGAGAAATTAGATTATTGAAATTATCACAAATAAAAAACATGAAAATACACCTCAAAATACTATTGGGTTTCCTTTTAATAGGCTGTCTTTCAAATACAGCAAAACCAGTCCCCCAGATTGAAAAGAATACGTTTAAAGTTAAAACAGACAGCTTAGATTTATTCGACAATGCAAGAAACCGAAAAATACCGGTTGCGCTTTACCTTCCCAAAACGAATCAAAAAATTAAAAACCAGAAAATCGTGATTATTAGTCATGGTTATGCCGAAAACAGGCTTGGTGCCAACAAGTCCTATTCTTATTTGAGCGAAAATTTAGCCTCAAAAGGTTATTTTGTCATTAGCATTCAACACGAATTACCTACGGACGATTTACTCCCTAAAACAGGGATTCCTCAAGTCGTTCGACGTCCGTTTTGGGAAAGAGGAGCTGAAAACATCTTATTTGTGATTCATGAGTTTAAAAAATCAAATCCCGATTTAGATTATGAACATTTAATCTTAATTGGACATTCTAATGGTGGCGATATGAGCGCTTTATTTGCTCATAAATACCCTGATTTAGTGGATAAATTGATTTCTTTTGACAACAGAAGAATGGAATTACCAAGAACCAAACAACCCAAAATTTATTCGCTTCGTTCCAGCGATCAACCCGCTGATGAAGGCGTTGTTCCTACGGTTGAAGAACAACAGAAATTTGGAACACAAATCATCAAACTCCCAAATACCATTCATAACGACATGAATGACGCAGGAACTAAAAAACAGAAGAAAGAAATTAATGGTTATGTGATGCGCTTTTTAAATGATTAGTCAGAACTAACCTTTCAATATTTTTAAAAAGGCTGACCGAGGAATTTCTCTGCAACCCAAACTGTGCAAATGATCGTTGTAAATCTGGCTGTCGAGTAATTTATAATTATTTGTTTTCAAATAGTTGACCAAAGCTATAAATGCCATTTTAGAAGCATTACTCACGCGCGAAAACATGCTTTCGCCACAAAAAACAGGAAACATATCAACGCCGTACAATCCGCCGACTAAAGTGTCATTTTGCCAAACCTCAACCGACATCGCTTTGCCTAATTCATGGAGTTTGCAATAGGCTTCTAACATGTCATCAGAAATCCAGGTGCCGTATTGCCCTTCCCGTTTAACCGATTGGCAATTGAGCATGACTTCGCGAAAAGCTTTATTGAAAGTAACCTGAAAAATTCCTTGGTTGATGATGTTTCTCATGCTTTTCGAAACCTTGAATTCATCCGGAAACAAGACCATTCTTTCCACGGGAGACCACCACAAAATAGGATCGCCATCTTCAAACCAAGGGAAAATACCGCTTTGATAGGCAAGCAACAATCTTTCGGTAGATAAATCGCCGCCTACGGCCAGAAGTCCTTCGGGTGAGGATTCCTGTACGGGTGGAAACGTTAATTCTTCGGTTAAAAAATGCATGTTTAATGGCAATTATAAAATTCAATAGCAATATCAATATGGGTTTTCGCCTACGCGGAAAAGACAGTGCCTACAGGAAAGACAGTCGTCTGGTTTGTCTTTCCCGCGTAGGCGGGAATCCAAAATAATAACAAAAATTCAAAAAAGCTTCTCCAATAGCCCCGATAGCAGTGGAAATCCTTTTTCTCGTCAGTTCGAGTTCGCTTGCAAAGCGAGTATCGAGAACAAGAGAAAAAGATTGTAACGAATAGCGGGAAAATGGTTTGCAAAAATGCCTAAACCATTCGCTACTAAACAAAAATGCCATACTTCGACAAGCTCAGTATGACATTTTATATCCTAAATCTATTTTCTAAAAATTAGAAAGGTAAATCGTCGTGTTCTTCTTCTTTAAAGTTTGTTGCTGGCTCAAAAGCTGCTGCTGCCGGCATTGGTGGTGCTTGTGTAGGAGCCGCTGCTTGCTGACGCTCTACTCTCCACCCTTGAATTGAATTGAAATATTTAGTTACTCCTTGTGGATCAACCCATTCTCTACCTCTTAAATTGATAGAAACTTTAACGGCTTCATTCAATTGGTAACCGTTTAATAAATCACATTTATCTTGAACGAATTCAATCATAATATGTTGTGGATATTGCTCTTCAGTAGTAACTACTAATTCTCTTTTCAAGAAACTTCCGCTTCCTACATTTTTGGCTTCGCCAATCATTTTGATTTTTCCTGTAACTTCCATAACTTATTGTTTAGCTAATAATACTTTCCATGCCGAAAGTACATCTTGATTATTCAAATATTCTTTTGCTTTTAAATGCACTTTTTGCTCATCATCTGAACTTAAAACTCCTTTTACAGCAAAATTTTCGTTTACAAATATAATAATTTCTTCTTCACTTGGCAATGCTTCGACATTTCCTAACATTCCTAAATCGTTTCCGTCGAAAACCGGGCTTTTTTTGATAAAATCCGGGATGCTATCTACACCTATTCCTAGTGTTGTCAAAGGTTTTTCAACTTCAAACAAACCTTGATTGGCACGGGAATACCAGTTGCCTCCCATTCTGGCCACCAAGTCGATTTTATGTTGGTCGATGACTCCGTTTTCGTCTAAAATATCTTCGCTGATGTGCATTTTAACTACTTCACAAATAATTAAATTTCCTGCACCGCCTTCTTGGCCTAATTCGATGATTTCGTTGACTTTGCATTCAAATTGTACAGGCGATTCGGCTACACGATAGGGTTTTACAACGTGCGAAGGAATTTGAGTCAATCCCGATTTCACAAATTCATTCACCCCTTCAGCATATTCAGTACTTGACAAAGAAGCTTGTTGCACAATATTATAATTCACCACATTGATGACTACTTCTCGCGTGATTTTAGCATTTTCTAAAGTGTGTTTAGTGGTATTTCCTCTTACTCTTCTCGCTGGTGAAAAAATTAAAATCGGTGGATTCGCACTAAAAACATTAAAAAAACTAAACGGTGACAAATTGGGTTTTCCATTCGCATCCATGGTACTAGCAAAAGCGATCGGTCTAGGTCCAATGGCGCCTTGCAGATAGGCTTGTACTTGAGGTGTCGTAATATCTTTAGGAGAAATACTTAACATGTTTTTTTATTTTGTACAAAAATAAGAAAAGCATTCAATTTGATTGAACTTATATTTAAACATTACCTGTCTTTTTTATATATTTATCCACTCAAGGAAACTTATGCAATTTTCTACCAAAAGAAACACTACCCGTTGGGTACTTATATCTTTATCGTTCCTAATCATTGTTTTGATTTTATGGAATACATATATCTTTTTTCAAATTTTTAAAAATGAAGAAAGAATAAAGATGGAATTATGGGCGCAAGCTCAAAAATCGCTTCATACCGCCACGGATAATACCGATGTCGATCTTCCGCTTTTGATTATTTCAAACAACACCACTATTCCGTTAATTCTTACCGACAAGAACGATAGTATTCTTGGAAGTACCAATATTGACGAGGCAGTTTTAAAAGAACCAGTCAAAGTAAAAAGATTACTGAATTCTTTCAAAAAACTTAACAATCGCATCGAAATAGAATACGACAAAGGGAAGTTTCAATATTTGTACTATGCGAATTCGCCACTTTTGAGCAAATTAAAATACTACCCAATTGCGTTATTACTCATTATTTTTCTTTTTGTAGCATTAGTTTATAATTACTACCGATCGACTAAAATGGGTATCCAAAACAAACTTTGGGCTGGAATGGCAAAAGAAACCGCACATCAAATAGGCACACCCCTTTCGTCGCTTATTGGTTGGGTTGAAATTATGAAAGCCGACAATGTTGATGAAACAACGGTCAATGAAATCGAAAAGGACATTTTACGGCTTCAGCACATTACGGATCGTTTTTCTAAAATTGGTTCCGAACCCAATCTGGAAGAACATGATTTAATAACCGAAACTCAACATGCATACGAATATTTGCAATCTCGTTTTTCAAAACAGGTGCTATTTTCGTTCAAAGCGCCCAAACATCAAATTCCGGTTTTAATTAATCCGACGTTGCATGGCTGGACCATTGAAAACCTAATTAAAAATGCCATTGATGCCATGAGAGGTCGCGGTTCTATTTCGATAACCATTGAAGACGACGGAAAATTTGCTAAAATTAAAATTACCGACACTGGAAAAGGAATTCCTAAAAACCAATTTAAAAAGATCTTTGAAACAGGTTTTACCACCAAAAAAAGAGGTTGGGGATTGGGACTTTCGTTAACCAAAAGAATTGTGGAAGAATACCATAAAGGAAAAATAAAGGTTTTACACTCCGAAATTAATAAAGGAACAACCATTCAAATTAGTTTTAAAAGATAAAATGGGAAAGGGTAAAACTGTTTTGTTAATGTAAATTTCAAACACATAGAAACATAGACATAATAGAGCAAAAACAGAAAGCGATGCTTTAATATAGATTTCATAGCTATGTTAAAAAATAATTTTCTATCTCATTCTTATTTATGTTTTTATCTATGTCCCTATGTGTTAAAAAAAAAGGATATATGAACTTAAGTTACTGGGAACTCAAAAACTGGTTTACTAATGTAGACTATACCATTGTAGGAAGTGGCATTGTGGGGCTTCACACGGCTTTGCGTTTGCGTGAACGATTTCCAGACAGCAAAATTCTAGTACTGGAAAAAGGCATGTTGCCCGAAGGCGCGAGCACTAAAAATGCAGGTTTTGCGTGTTTTGGGAGTTTGTCCGAAATTATCGATGATTTGAAATCGCATTCGGAAGAAGAAGTTATCCAACTTATTCAAAAACGTTGGCAAGGATTGCAATTGTTACGTAAAAATCTAGGCGATCAAGCTATTGATTTTAAACCTTTTGGCGGATATGAATTATTTTTGAAAAGTGACGAATCGACCTATGGCGAATGTTTGCAGAAATTGCCGTTTATCAACGACATTTTGCAACCTTTATTCAAAACGGAGGTTTTTGAAAAAAATGTCGACCGCTTTGGTTTTCAAAATATTCAGGAATACACTATTTTCAATCCTTTTGAAGCTCAAATTGACACCGGAAACATGATGCAGGCTTTGTTGAAAGAGGCGCATGCCAAAGGTATTTTAATCTTAAACAATCAAACCGTTAACCATTTTTCAGATCACGCCAATGGTGTTGAACTTTCTATAAACGATTATAGTTTTGTGTCCAAAAAAGTGCTGTTTGCCACCAATGGTTTTGCTGGAAAATTAACCAATAATGCTGTAAAACCAGCCAGAGCACAGGTTTTAATCACGGAACCTATTCCCAATCTAGACATCAAAGGAACCTTTCATTTAGACAAAGGTTATTATTATTTTAGAAATATTGGTGATAGAATTCTTTTTGGCGGTGGCCGAAACTTGGATTTTGAAGGCGAATCCACTTCCGAATTTGGGCAAACAGAAATGATTCAAAATAAATTGGAAGAACTACTTAAAAGCGTAATTTTGCCGACCACCGAATTTAAAATCGCCCATCGCTGGAGTGGTATTATGGGATTGGGCTCACACAAAAAACCTATCGTCGAACAATTATCAGATAATGTGTATTGCGGTGTTCGTCTGGGCGGAATGGGTGTAGCCATAGGAAGTTTAGTAGGACAAGAATTAGCAGATTTAATATAATGGCAACTAAAAAAACAACGAAAGCAAAACCCGCAGCAAAAAAAGAAAAACTCGGTTTTTGGAGTAAACTAAAGCGATTTCTATTCAAAGCAATGCTTTGGTTTTTTGCCATTTCCTTATTTTTTGTCGTGGTGTTTAAATTTCTTCCCGTTCCTTTTACGCCACTAATGGCTGTTAGAGCCGTAGAACACAATATGGCTGGAAAAGACATGGTTTGCAGCCACGATTGGGTTCCTTTAGAAGATATTTCGATGAATTTACAAAAGGCAGTAGTCGCGAGTGAAGACGGTATGTTTTTAAAACACAACGGATTCGATTTTAGAGCCATGAACAAAGCTTTAGATGGTAATTTAAAAGGTAAAAAACTAAAAGGCGGCAGTACTATTTCGCAACAAACCGCCAAAAACGTTTTCTTATGGCAAGGCCGAAGTTATGTTAGAAAAGCGCTTGAAGCCTATTTTACGGTACTTATCGAATTAATTTGGGGCAAAGAACGCATCATGGAAGTGTATCTCAACAGCATCGAAATGGGCGATGGCGTTTATGGTGCCGAAGCGGCATCTAAACATTGGTTTCATAAAAGTGCTAAGAACTTAACCAAATACGAAGCAGCATCCATTGCGGCCATTTTACCGAATCCTAGAAAATACAAGGCCATCAATTCGTCTGCTTATGTGGAACGAAGAAAAAACAAAACCATTCGTGTGATGCGTCATGTGGGGAGATTAGAGTATTAAACACGTAGAAGCGTAGCTTTATGAAACGTATTGTGAATCATTTAGTTGCGGATATTTAAAAGTTAGGCGACATAACCTCGCAGAATCGAGAATCAATGTTATTTCACAAAACAAAATTAAATGAATTTAAAAATCACCCTTCTTTACTTATTATTAAATCTTAATGTTCATGCACAATCAACATTTGAAGGAAAGATAAATTTTAAGACTCTAATTACTAAAACCGAACTAAGCACGGATGATTTTTTAGAAAACTATAAAAGTGAATATGGAGACAGTTTGGTTATGTTTTATTCTAAATCAGGCGATTTTAAGAGAAGACATATTAATACGGGCGCATTTGGATTAAAAAATCAATTTTACAAAGCAAAATCCGGAATCCTCTATATAATTCCAAAATATAGTTTTACAATGGATAGTATTGATGTAAAAGAGAGCGCAATAATTGAACTAATATCAAAAAAAGAAGCTCCAAATGAAATGATAATGGGTTTGGACTGTAAGTGCATAACCTATACAGGTATTGAAAAGTATAATTCCGATGAAGTGAAAATCACTTACTGCTATAATAACTCTACACCAAAGATAAATCATTTGCTTTACGTGAAACACAAAGACTTCTTTTTAAACGATTATTATAAAACAGCTAAAAGACCATATTTAAAATACCTACTTGCGACACCTAAATTTTCAATAAGCTATACTGCAATAAATTTAGAATCAACGGATACTAGTGCCGAGATAATCGATATGAAAAAGTAACGTCGCCTAACAGCGGTTTTATGAAATTGGAGTTTCAGTGTTTAATGGAACGAGCTTTTTGTATATTTGGCTTCAGTTCTAATGGAATGGTTCGGGAA
>JASLID010000145.1 GCA_030153045.1 Flavobacterium sp. | reverse complement strand
GGATTTCGAGCAAATTTCACCAACATTTT
This sequence comes from Flavobacterium sp., assembly GCA_030153045.1. GTDB lineage: Bacteria > Bacteroidota > Bacteroidia > Flavobacteriales > Flavobacteriaceae > Flavobacterium. Next base: position 2,596 of record JASLID010000145.1, on the reverse strand, counting down.
ATTAAAAAATATACTGAATGTTGGGTGCCAGATGCTTCTGAAGGCATTAATTTAAGTGGAAAATTAAGTCATGAAAACTCGGATTTAAAAAACATAAAATTCATTGGTCCGTTAACACGATTTAAGAAAAGAAATTTGCCTAAAAAACACGATTTACTTGTGGTTTTATCTGGTCCAGAACCACAACGTACTTTGTTAGAAAAAAAATTACGTATTGAATTATCTGAATTTAATGGTGCTATTCTTTTTGTAAAAGGATTGGTGGAAGCGGAACAAAAAATGGCAAAACAAAACAATTTCACGTTTTACAATTATATGGAAGCGGACGAATTGGAAATCGCGATTCAGGAAAGTGAATATATTATTTGTCGTTCGGGTTATTCTTCTATAATGGATTTGGCTTTTTTAGGCGCGAAAGCCTTTTTAATTCCAACACCTGGGCAATTTGAACAAGAATATTTAGCCAAAAAATTAAAAAAAGAAGGAAGTGTACCAAGTTGTTCACAAAATAAATTCACTTTAGATAAATTGCAGAAAATCGATATTTATACGGGTTTTAGAACCTATAATTTCAACCAAGATTGGACCGAATTATTTGCTTGTTTTCAAAGTAAATGAAAACTCTGAACCTTTTTTATGCGTGCTTTGAACAAATATTTTTTCGTTGTGCGCTTCAATAATGTGTTTCACAATAGCTAAACCTAAACCAGAACCACCTTCTTCTCTAGAACCGCTTTTATTGATTCTATAAAAACGTTCAAAAATTCGAGACAAATGCTGTTGTTCAATTCCGTCGCCATTATCTTGAATACGCACTAAGACTTTATTTTTGTTTATTTTTTCAACAGAAATTTCAGTTGTCCCGTTTTCTTTTCCGTATTTAATGGAATTCATGACTAAATTCGTCAAAACTTGCTGAATTTTATCTTTATCAGCATAAACCTGAATTGGAGAAATGTATTTTTCATCGAACATTAAAATGATATTCTTAGCATCTGCTTTCATTTCAAGCAAATCGAACACATTCTGAATTTCGGTAATAATATCAAATTTGGTGATTTCTAAGTTCAAATCGCCGACTTCAAATTTAGAAATCATATCTAAATCTTGGACAATATGAATTAATCTTTCCACACCTTTTGAAGCTCGTTCGATATATTTTACGCGTAAAGTCTTGTCTTTTATGGCACCACCTTCAATAAGTGTATCGAGATAACCTTGAACTGTAAACAAAGGCGTTTTCAACTCATGAGAAATATTTCCAAGGAATTCTCGTCTGTATTCTTCACGAATATTTAGGGATTCAATTTCAATTTTTTTCTCTTTGGCGAAGTTTCTAATATCGTTTGTTAAAGAAGAAACATCTGTAGTAACGGTTTTGTTTTTTAATGAAGTGGCGTCTAAGATTGACACTTCATCGTATAATTTTTTAATGCGTTTGTAAATAAAAACCTCAACTCTATATTGAATTAGAAAGAAACTAAAAACAAATAGCGTAATGGGAAAAACAAGTAATACAAAAATATTTACGGGTTGAACTAAGTAGTTGTAAATCAACAAACTTATTACCACAAATAATGAAATATAAATTGCAGATTTAAAGGCAAACTTGTAAGATTTCTTGAAATTAATCGCCATTTAATTCTATTTTGTAACCTACACCTTTTATGGTTTTAAAAACGTCTTCGTCTATTTTTTCACGAAGTTTTCTAATATGTACATCGATAGTTCTACCACCAACAATCACTTCGTTACCCCAAACTTTGTCTAAAATTTCTGATCTTGTGAAAACTTTACCTGGTTTTGAAGCTAATAAATATAGTAATTCAAACTCTTTTCTTGGCAAAACGATGGTAACTCCGTCTTTAATTATTTTATATTCTTCACGATTGATTAATAAGTTTCCAACAGATAATGTTTCCGAATTTTCTGCTTCTTCATCTTTTAATCTGCGTAATAAACCTTTTACTTTACTTACTAATAACTTTGGCTTAATTGGTTTGGCAATATAATCATCGGCACCAACTTCAAAACCTGCAACTTGTGAATAATCTTCACTTCTAGCGGTTAAGAAAGTAATAATCGTGTCTTTTAATTCTGGAATTTCTCTGATTTTTTCGCATGCTTCCATACCATCCATTTCAGGCATCATCACATCCATAATAATCAAATGCGGTTTTGTTTTTTGCGCTTGTTTTACGGCATCTTTACCGTTTTCCGCTTTGAAAACCTGATATCCGGCTTGCTCCAAATTGTAGCCTACAATTTCTAAAATGTCCGGCTCGTCATCTACCAATAATATCCTAATGTCTTTTTTCTTCATATCAACTATAAAAGTAATTAAAAAATTTAATCTGTGTCAAAATTATATATAAAAACCACAAATAAAACGTGTTTACAATTATTTAATGTGTTAACACTAACTTAACAATCTGTGAACCTACTAATAACTCGTAGGTAACATTAGCATAATTTACTTGGTTCTATTTTTGCATAAAAAATAAACACAACCACAATGAAATTAAAATTTCTATTTTTTGGATTATTCTTATCGATAATCTCTTTCGCACAAAATTCTGCTAAAGTTAGTGGAATT
>JASLID010000142.1 GCA_030153045.1 Flavobacterium sp. | reverse complement strand
ATTATATTTACAAAAACGAAAAAGAAGTAATTTTAAGAATTATTAAACGAAAATAAACAGACTTCGCAGTTAAAAAAATAAAAAAATGCAAATAAAAATCATAAATAAATCGCAGCATCCATTGCCAAATTACGAAACGAATGCTTCAGCTGGAATGGATTTACGTGCCAATTTAATAGAATCAATCACACTAAAACCTTTAGAAAGAGCGTTAGTAAAAACTGGACTTTTTATTGAATTACCAATTGGTTTCGAAGCACAAGTACGACCAAGAAGTGGTTTAGCATTCAAAAAAGGAATTACAGTTCTAAATTCACCAGGAACTGTGGATGCCGATTATCGTGGCGAAATTGGTGTGATTTTAGTAAATTTATCCAATGAAGATTTCGTAATTGAAAACGGAGAAAGAATTGCGCAACTAATCATTGCTAAACACGAACGCGCCGAATGGCAAGAAACTATTGAATTAACCGAAACTTCTCGTGGAGAAGGCGGATTTGGTAGTACTGGTGTAAAATAAAAACTTCAACATTCAATTTTCAACAACGAATTTTGAAATAAAATATAAAAAAAACATGAAAATAATCGTACCAATGGCAGGTCGTGGCTCACGTCTTCGCCCACATACTTTAACTATTCCAAAACCATTAATTCCAATCGCGGGTAAACCAATTGTACACCGTTTGGTGGAAGATATTGCAAAAGTTATCAATCAACCCATTGATGAAGTAGCTTTTATCATTCATGAAAGTTTTGGAGCAACAGTTGAAAAAGATTTATTAGCTATTGCAACTAAAATTGGTGCAAAAGGAACCATTTATTATCAAAACGAAGCTTTAGGAACTGGTCACGCGATTATGTGTGCGAAAGATTCTTTATCAGGACCAGCAGTAATTGCTTATGCCGATACGTTAATTCGTGCCGATTTCGAATTAGATGCAACGGCCGATTCTGTAATTTGGGTAAAACAAGTAGATCAACCAGAAGCTTTTGGTGTTATTAACTTGAATGAATCAAACGAAATTGTAGAATTAGTTGAAAAACCAAAAGAATTTGTATCTGATTTAGCCGTAATCGGAATTTATTATTTCAAAGATATTGCGGTTTTAAAAAATGAATTGCAAGCGGTTTTAGATAACAACATCATTCACGGTGGCGAATACCAAATTAATGATGGTATCAAACAAATGATGGCAAAAGGAATGAAATTTGTTCCAGGAAAAGTAGATGAATGGATGGATTGTGGTAACAAAGATGTTACCGTTGATACCAATAACAGAATGTTAGGTTTTCTTCAAACAGATGGTGAAAATTTAGTTTCTGCTGATGTAAGATTGGATAATTCAACTATTATACCGCCTTGTTTTATTGATGAAGATGTATATTTAATTAACGCTACTATCGGACCAAATGTTTCTTTAGGAAAAGGTTGTCACGTAGTAAATAGTAACATTAAAAACAGTTTAATTCAAACACATGCACACATCAAAAATGCAAATTTAGATAATGCAATGATTGGTAATCACGTAAACTATAATGGCGATTTCACCAGCGTAAGTTTAGGCGATTATTCAACAATGGAATAATTTTTGATTGCATTGAATAATACCAAATAACAAATGAAAAAAATAATAGCTTTTCTTTTCCTTTTTCAGCTTTCTTTCGGACAAGTTAATCCAGAAGAAGTGGAAACTGTGGACAATGAATTTGAAAATAATTTTTATGAAGCTTTAAAACAAAAAGCCATAGAAAATTATGACAAAGCTATTATTTCATTGGAAAAATGTTTGCAAAAAGAACCAAATAATCCCGAAATTCATTACCAATTAGGTGTAAATTATTTGAATCAAAAAAAATATGTTGAAGCCGAAAAAGCCTTTCAAAAAGCAGTCGATTTAGAACCAAAACAACGTTGGTATTGGAATGGTTTATACGATGTATATTATCAAAATAAGGATTTTAATAAATCAATTCCAATTGTTGAGAAATTGGTGACTTTCGATGTCAACATGAAAGAAGATTTAGTCTCATTATACATGAACACGCAACAATTTGATAAAGCTAAAGCCGTAATTGACGATATTGAAAGCAAAGGAACATTGACCAAAGCCATGGAAACGTACCAAATGCAAATTCAAAGTATGTCGAAAGGTGTAAAACCAAAAGTTACCGATTTAGAAGCAGCCATAAAAAGCAATCCAAAAGCAGAACAAAATTATATCGATTTAATTTATCAATATTCTTCAGCGAATCAAGAAGAAAAAGCGTTTGAAACCGCTTTATTGCTAGAAAAAGAAATACCAAATTCCGATTTAGCGCATGTGAGTTTAGTGAAATTTCACATCAATTCAAATAACATTCCGAAAGCTACAGAATCGTATAAAAGAGTAGTTAAAAGTAGTAAACTCGACTTCAAAATTAAGCATAGAGTTCTAAACGAATATTTAATTTTTGCGACAAAAAATCCGCAATTGCTAACAGAAATCGACAACACATTAACCTATTTTGATAACAATGTAGGAATGGATGTGTATAAAGAATTAGGAAAGTTTTTTTACAATAAAAACAATTTCGAATTGGCTCAAAAGTATATTGAAAAATCGAATGCAAACGATATAGAAACCATCGATTTACTTTTGAACATTTACGATTTTAATAAGCAATTTGAAAAAATGGCTAAAAAATCAGAAGAACTTGTCGATTTATTTCCAACCAAAGCTAATTTGTATTATTATGCAGGAAAAGGAAATAATAACCTAAAAAACTTTAAAAAAGCAAAAGACTTTTTAGAAATGGGATTCGAATATGTAATTGAGGATACAAGTTTAGAAATCGGATTTTGCAAACAATTTATAATTTGTGCAGAAGGATTATCGGATGCCAAAATGAAACAAACCTATCAAAAAAGATTAGATTCAATATCTAAAAAATAATATGAAATCACCACTAACTAAAGGTTTGCGTCAGTAAACTCCAT
>JASLID010000152.1 GCA_030153045.1 Flavobacterium sp. | reverse complement strand
TCTGGGCCGGTTTGAGCAGCCCCATGACGCCCGCCTCGGGCGCGCCCGCGATGCGCAGCGCGACGGGCGCGGCCAGCGTGAACGCATAGCGGCCCTTGTTTTGCAGCGCGTTGACGGTGCCGCTCCAGGTGCCGCCATCGAGGCCGCCCTGGATGTCGCCGCCCGCATCGATCGCTTCGCCGCGCGCGGCCAAGCGCACACTGTGCGCGCCGCGCGTGCCCGTGCTTTGCAGGCGGGCGCTGTCGATCACGGTGTTGCCATTGGTGTAGCCGGTCAGGTCGATATCGGCCACCACGGGATCGGCCGCGCCGTGTCCGGAACCGACGCTGGCCGACCCCTTGATTGCCTTGATCTGGTGCTGGCCGAACAGCTTGAGGTTCTGGCCATCGAGCGCGGCCGTCAATGCAGGCGCTTCGGCCGAACCGGACAGCTTGCCAGAACCGCGCAGCAGGCCGCCGAAGTTCGGTCCGAACAGTGCCAGCTGGGGTGCGTCGATCCGCCAATCGAGCACATCGGACGCGGTGCCGAAACTGCCCTTGGCGGCCAGGATGTTGGGGCCCACATGCAAGTCGATGTCGGCGGCCGAGACGCGCGCCGCGTCGGCCGTCAGTCTGGCGTAGCCCCACAGCGGCGCATTGACCAGGGTGGACGGATCGAGCGTGAGGTTCAGCGCCGCCCGCCAGTCGGCTCCCGCGCGGGCGCTGCCGTCGAAACTGGCATTGATACTACCCGGAAGCAGCTTGCCGAAGGCGGCAGGATTGAAGGCGCGCGCGATACCCTTGGCGTCAATTTCGATGGCGCGTTTGCCATCCTTGGCGGGGGCGGCCAGCCAGGCCTGGCCCGTTGCATGAAGCACGCTGGCGCCCGCGCTGCGGGCGGCACTGGTCCAGCCCAGGCCCTTGGCATCGACCTTGAACACGCTACGCGGCATGGCCATGGTGCCGGTCACGGCGCCGCTGGCGACAACCGTGCCCATGAGATCCTTGCGCACGGCGCCAAGCTGCTTACCCTCGACGCGCCACACCAGCTGTTCGCCGGGTGCCCCAAAACTGCCGCGCAGGACGGCGCTGTTGCCGCCCAGCGCAAGCGCGGCATCGACATTGCTGATGTGGCGGGCGTCGGCCTGGAGCTTGCCCTGGCCCGACAGCGGCAGCTCGAACAGGCGGCTCGGACGCAGCGCGAAGTCGGCCGCGATGGCCCATGCGGGCGCCAGCACGCCGTTGACCCTGATATCGGCGTTGACGTCGGCTGCCGGATAGTCGCCGAACGTGGCTGGATTGAAGTGGGTCGCGCTGGCGCCAGCCTTGAATTCGCGCTTGCCCGCCAGGCTGGCGTTGCCCGTCACGCGCACCACACTGCGTCCGGCGCTGATGCTGGCCTGCTTGAGGTGAACCAGCTGGTTTGTCAGCGTGGCTTCGGCATCTAACCGCATCTTCGCTTCGACCAGGCGCGCGGTCAGGGTCTGGGTGTCGCCCGCGCTGGCCAGCTTGATGTCGCCCGCGATGGCCGTGCGCTTCATGCGCCCGTGCAGCTGCTTGAGGTCGAGACGATCGGTGTGCAGCAAGAAGCTGGCCGTGCCGAGTCCGGCCTCGCCTGGCGCGCGATCGATCGCACCGCTGCCGGTGAACTTGCCGGCGCCGCCGAAATCGATCACGGCGCCACCGAAGCGCAGCGCCGACAGATCACCGGTCAGGTCGCCGCGCATGGCGCGCAGCGGCAGCAATTGTCGGTCGACGGTGCCGGCCGGTCCCTGGTTTTCGATCAGGACGCTGCCTTTGACCTTGCGGTCGGCCCCGATGCGGGCGGCCACCGTGACCGTCAGGTCGGCTCTGGGCAGGGCCGGATTGAGGAAAGCTGGATCGAGGTTCTTGCCGCTAAGTGCCAGTGCCCGCAGCGGCACCGCGTCGAACGGGGAGAGCGTGAGCCGCGCGTCGCCGACCGCCTTGCCCGACTGGCCGTCGGCGGCAATCTGCATGCCTTGCAGGTCGCCGCTGGCGCGCGCGGTGAGCTGGGCTGCCTTCTGGCCCTTGGGGACGGCGAGCTGGGTCAGGCTGGCGCTGGCATCGAGCTTGAACGGCCGGCTCGCCTCGATGCTGCCGTCGGCCTTGGCGTAGCCCCAGGGCGTGATGGCGCTGGCGCCGCGCAAGTGCCACTTGCGCTTGTCGCCAGACAGGTCGAAGCGCAGGTCGGCAATCACCGTCGTCAAGCCGGCATTGGCGAGCGTGACCTTGTTGATGCGCGCATCGTTGATTGACAGCGAGAAGGGCGCCGCCAGCGTGGCTGGCATGCTGGCCTTCTTCCCTTCGCGCAGGGTGTCGACGCGCAGCGACATCACGTGCACCTTGTTGATCGCGATGCCGCGCGTGAGATACTGGAACGGCGACCAGTCGACTTCGGCGTGCTCGATCGTGATCAGCTGTTCCGGCGTGCGATAGACGATCTTGTCCATCGACATGCTGCTGTACAGCGAACCCTTGACGCCGGTGACGACAATGCTGCCGCCGCTGGCGTTTGCCACGCGCTGGACCAGCGCTTGCAGTGTGGTTTCGCGTCCGCCGTACCAGTAGGCGCCGGCCAAGAGCGCGCCCGTCACGGCCGCGCCGATGGCAATCCGGCGCGGCCAGCGGCGCGCGGCGGGCGATGGTGGGGTGGTGTCAGTTGCGCTCATCAGAAGCTAAATCCCAGCGAGAAGTGCAGGCGGACTTCCTTGACTGCCTGGCCGTAGGCGACGTCGACATTGATCGGGCCGACCGGGCTGCGCCAGCGCGCGCC
>JASLID010000014.1 GCA_030153045.1 Flavobacterium sp. | reverse complement strand
TGACATATTATCATGTGTAAAGAAACCTTGTTTCTCAGAAGTTTTATCCTGTGTTTCACTTTTTCTTTCTATCAACTCAATGAAGACACCTGCATATTTATTTGAAATAAAAAATTGTCTCAATCCTGATAATGGATCTCTCAATATCTTATCCGAAGTCATTTCTATTCCTTTAGAAACTAATAGTTCAAAAATATCTTCAATATCATCTACTTCAAAAGCTACATGGTGTATACCTTGTCCAAACTTCTCATAAAACTTATGAAAAATAGACTCCTTAGTTAAGCCTTCAGTTACAACCATTACACCTTTTTCATTATTTGGCCACCCAAGAACATAGTTCAGCATATCATGCTTACCTTCTGAAGCTGAACCTGCATTAACTAAAATTGTGTTTATTAACTTGTACCCAAGCACATTTTGATGAAAGTCAGAAACAACTTTGGCATTAGGTACAATCAAAGTATAATGATCTATATTAAAACATTTAATCGGAAAATCTAATTTTGGCTTAGTCATTAGCTATATGTTTTGAATTTAATTTTAATCTTTTCTATATTAGTTTACTCTTGTTTCGCATATAGCTGACTCCTAACTTTATTTATCATGAGCTCACTTTTTGAAAACCCTTCGGAAATAATTGAAAATTGACCATTTGACTCTAGTAACACCGTAGGAAATGATCTAACTCCCATTTTGCGAGCAAATTGAAAATCTGATTTCACTAATTCTTTCATTTCATTAGATTCAAATTTTTCTTTAAATACTTCCTTTTTAATTCCAAATTCCTCTACAAAATCTAAGTAAGCTTCAACATAATTTGTATTACTATTATCTAAATAAAAGGCTTTTTGCACTCTCTCATAAAATTCATTTTCTACTTGAGGGGCAAGCTCTCTCATTACGACTACTGCTCTAGAAGGAGGTTCTGTATCAAGAATAAAGGAATCATCATACAGGACCTTATTATTGATAGGGAGCCCAGTCATTTTAGCTAGGTTAGCAAAATGCGGTAATAAATAATCTCTCATGTTAGAAATTGGCTCTTTTCCATAAGGTCTAAGCCCTCCTAATACCAATTGAAAGTCTAATACTCCATCAAACTCTTTTTTCAACTCCTTAATTTCTGATGAAAATGCCAAACATGTGGAACATATTGGGTCTCCCACATAAATCAATTTCCCACTTTTAATATTTGATAATGAAGATTCAATCTCATCATTGGAATTGGAAGATGTTGTACACTTTCCGGTATTCAAGTCACACGCAAAACCGTTATCGTAATCTGTTTTTTTAGTATTTTCCATAGCTTTTGAAGTTTCATTTTTAATTTGCGAACACCCAAGGATCATAGCACAAACCCCCGCTACAATCAAGAAAAAAAATTTCGCTTTCATTGTTTTGTAATATTTTACTTATGATTTGGCGAAGTTAAATACAAATAGCATATTTTTGATATGTGTTTCCTATAGGAAACTGGTTTCTTAGAAGAAACTAACTTAATCCACTAAAATGAAAAAAGAAATTATTCTAACACAAGAATGTAATCAAGAAATAAGAGCCATTTCAGATGCTATGGAAGTATTATCTGGAAAATGGAAGATCCAAATAATTGCTACTCTACTTACACATGGCAAAATGCGATTCATGGAGTTAAAGAGGACAACAAATGGCATTGCGGCTAAAAAACTATCTAAAGATTTGGAAGAATTAGAAATAAACAAACTCATTACAAGAACAGTAATGAACACTAAACCTATAACTGTAGAATACGAAATCACTCCATATGGAAGAAAAATGGAACACTTAATTAATAAAATTACTGAATGGGGTATAAAACATCGAGAACATATATTTAAGGAAAATAACTAAGCAACTGCTTTACAGGAAAGTCCAGATGCTGAAAAAGGAATTTCTACCTTAATAAAAATAAGAGAACAACTTTATTCTTAAATGTTAGGCGACAGTAAGCCTTGGTAGTTTAAGATTGAAATTCGTTGGATTTTTGTTACTTTGCTCCTCTAAAAAAGCATCATGAAATTTATATTAAACAGAACTATTGTTTTAAAGTCTGTCATTGCAGCATTATTTGTTTTGGCCATCAAGAATTTTATTTTTAAAAAACTTTCTCTTTATGGGCAGGATTTTCACGATTTGATAGAACTGTCTGATATCACCATTATCTTCACCGGAGCATTTTTTGTATTTGGGTTATTATTGGCCGCCACGATGTCCGATTTCAAAGAGAGTGAAAAAATTCCGGGGGAAGTTGCGGCTAATCTGGAAGCGATCAAAGATTGGATTTATTTGGCTTTCAGAGCCCCAAGAACCGGAACCTCCGATTTGTGTAAGGAAGAATTAAACAGTACTTTTTTGCGTGAGGAAATGCTTGCGATTACCGATGGTATTATTACATGGATTTATTCCAGCAGTAAAGATTCTAACGTTATCTTTCCGTTACTTCGAAAATCAAATGAAATTGCCTATTATTTTGCCGAAAGAGGTGTCGATAAAGAAGCCATTAAAGGCATACAGGAAAATACCAACGCGATGCGAAAACAGCTTACCCGTGCGTATTCGATTTCCAGAAATAATTTTATAGCACCAGCGTATACCTTGCTCCGAAGCATTTTGTTTATTGTGATGTCGCTTTTGCTGATTACCAAATTCAAAAGCCCATCAGCCGATTATTTGGTTACCTCTGCCATTACCTTTTTATTCTGCTACCTGTATTTATTGATCAGCGGTTTAGATGATCCTTTTGATATTTTCAATGGAGATACCAATGTCGATTTGAAACCCATTGACCGATTCAAACAACGATTGGATTCGGATTTTTTTGGTTCGGATTAATATTCTTAACCTACTTGATTTTAATTAATTACGAGTCAGGTCTATATAGTTCGTGCTAATTTTTAGTTTTCTTTAACATTTCGGTATAATTATTGTTACCCCTAATTATATAACCAAAACAACAAATAATATGAGTGAAGCAAGAAATGATTTTGGTAGAAAATCAATTACACGAAAAACAAAAAAACTGCACCCTAGAGTAGATTTAACTGCAATGGTAAGCATTTCGTTCTTACTTATTGTGTTTTTTATGCTTACTTCGTTTTTATCGCGATCTAATGCTATGGAATTAGGAATGCCTGAAAGAGAAACAGGTTGCGGTGGTTATGTTGGATGTAGTTTTGGATGTGGAGACAATAGATCAATGACAATATTGATTGGAAAAGACAATCATATTGTGAGCTATATGGGATATTTTGATTCGCCTATAGAAGGGCCAAAATCTTTAACCCTTGATAAAAACGCATTGCGTAAAGAATTGATGCAAAAAAGCAATCTTGTTGTAAACCAAACAGGAGATCCTAAAAAAGGTCTTATCGTAATCATCAAACCAAGTAAAGAATCTAATTATGGTGATTTAGTAAATGTTTTAGACGAAATGGCAATAACAAAAATTCCAACGTATGCAGTAGTAGATATCACTCCAGAAGAAGAATTGTTAGTTAATAAATAAATTTTCCATAGTTTAAAAATAAAAGCGTCCTCTAATCGGGACGCTTTTTTCATTCCATTAAATTATTCCCTAACTTTACCCTCAAGTTCTTTACATACTTCATCACCGGAAAAGGTTTTACTTAGCTGTAGATTAATAGGGAATCGTGTGCAAATCACGAACTGTCGCGCAACTGTAAGTAACACACCAAAAGTTTTTATCCACGAGTATCCACTGCCAAAAACGGGAAGGACGATAAAAACCGTTACAAGTCAGGAGACCTGCCTATTCCGAATGACAATGCTTTCGCGAATTAAAGCTTTACGTCAGACAAATGCGTTTAAACACCTTAAAATTATCTTCTTAGGATAATGAAATCTTGTTGATGGTGAGCGTATTTCTCTTTCCTAAATTTTTTTATTGTAATAAGCATTGCGAAGCCTGGCAAGAGCTTTTAACTCATTGTTTTAATCATTTAAAAGTTAAAAGAAATGCAAACACAACATCTTGGCTATCCGCGAAATGGTAGCAACAGAGAACTCAAAAAAGCCTATAAAAATTATTGGCAGGGCAAAATTTCGGTACGAAAACTCACCCCTACAGGTAAGAATGCCTGTCTTCAAAACTGGAAACTGCAGCAGGAAGCAGGTCTGGATTTATTTTTATCCCACGACTTTTCCTTTTACGACCAGATATCAGATTTGTCGCTTGTTCATGTAAGGATTGCATAAACATGTTAGATCAGAAGATTACAATCAGCCTTTTCCAAACCAATTGGAAACCTATAGGCTATTTAAAAAAATGCCAAAAAATAATTTAAAATGACAACAGAAGAAAAAATACAACAATCCGAAACCCGAATTTTCAAAGCCGTTTTCCCCAGTACAACCAACCATTACGATACGCTTTTTGGCGGAACCGCCATGTACCTGATGGATGAAGCCGCTTTTATTACCGCGACCCGTTTCAGCCGACAAAAAATGGTAACGGTAAGCAGTGATAAAATCGATTTTAAAAAACCAATTCCCGCTGGTACCATCGTGGAGCTCGTAGGCAATGTTTCCCACGTGGGGAATACCAGTCTAAAAGTAAGAGTCGATATTTATATTGAGCAGATGTATTCCCAACATAGAGAAAAAGCCATTACCGGTGAATTTACTTTCGTGGCAATTGATGAGAACAAGCAGCCTATCGCTGTAATAAAAACGTAATTAGCTGTAGTAGTTTATAGTGAAGCGCCTTGATATCAGGGCGTTTTTTATCTACAAAGAAATACATAGGTAAATATCTTGTGGTAAAAATTTTCACAGAAAAAAATATCACAAATTTGTGATAAAATTTAAGTCAAAAAAATAATCATCACAAGTTTGTGAGTATATTTAATTTCAAATAAAAAATTATCACTGCAACTATTTCGTTTTAAACTATGATAAAAACAAACAACTTTCGGGAAGCCTTAGGATTAACTCAGGAGGAAACCGCTATGCTATTAAGAATTGGTATGAGTCAATTGGCCATGTTTGAAGTAGGGCAGAGGGATTTACCTGCGCAAGCCATGTTAAAACTGGTGAAGATGCACAATTATGTACAAAACAAACAACAGGAAGAGTTAAAACATCCCTTCTTAAAAACGGAGCATGTCAAAATAACGAAAATACTGGAGGATGAACTCATTGGGAATCAACTCAAACAATTAGCACTTGAGCGAAAAATTAATGATTTTAAAAGCAAGTATCAAAAAAGCCTGTCGGCATTACAACTTGTTGAATATCTTGAAACCCAAGTACCCAATCAGGAGGTATACGAAAAAGAATTTGCCGAAATGATCCGTGCCAAAGCGATAAGGGGAATTGAAAAAAACGGACTAACGATACAAACAAAACTAAATATCAAATTAAATGCACTGCGACTGCACCAGAAAGCATTGGAGAAGGAGTTGGAGCGGTATAAAATTAATAGCGCTCAATAATCTATAATCAGGTTATCATCTTCACTGCCAAAATATGTTTGCAAATGCCTCTTTTGCCCTGATAAGCAGTAAACCAATCACAAGTACATCGTTGGGTGTCCCCATCAATAATTATTCTATGGGAAACTCCTGTCCCTTTTACATTGGCTTCAATGTAATTTGAGGTGCGCTTAATAATCACAATATCTTCATTATCAATTAGCTTTTTAGCATTTTTAAGTCGTGGATTTAAACTCAGGATACGTTCGGTTTTAAAAGGCAATCTTCTGTAAAAATGCGTTCTTTCGGCAATGTCATAACCGAGTAAACCCATAGAGGATAAATTGGCTGTGAGACCTTCCATAGTACCAAAGTCGATATCATTTTCTATAGAAAGCATCGTTGGATTAAAAATTTCATTGGCTTTTAAAAGACTATTAAGTCCATAAACCCATTCCATTGGTAAATCTTCAGACATGTTTTCTAATGCTTTTCCTTCTCCTGAAAATCCTCTATAAGCATCAGGAGAGAATGCCATCATCAATTGCATTTTCCCAAATTCACAAACCACCGCACAGGTTTCTTTATCGGATGATTCGTAGCAATATATTTTATCTACGATGGCTAAAATCCCTTCTAATAATCGGAGTCTCTGAATCCCGCCAATCCTTACACTATCATTCGTCTCAAGAGTAGAAAACATAAATTTACCTGCTCTTTTAGTGATGAAAAATTCTCCTTTTACATTTCCTTTCGGCAGATTCTGAAAGAGCTGAATAGTTTGAATTTTATTGAGCTCAAACTTCATCTCCATATCGGCAAGATAAAGCTGCACACTGGTTAATCCTTTTATCCAACGGGGCGGCAAAGTAACTTTCTTTTCTGTAACTTTCGTTTTGGTTGTAATTACTTGTACCTCTTGTTGGCCAACAGCCAGTGCTACTTTTTCGTTTTTCTGAATTGCATTTAGGGCATTCAGCATTGGGTCGTTAAAATCGACATTGGTTGTTCCTGAAGCAATAAATTCACCATCAATAGCTTCTGGTTTCATATCCAATCGCACATATACACCGTTACAGGAGGAAAAACCTTCAAAGCGGATTCTGTCGGCTCCGGCAGTAACTATTGGGTCACGAAGGCTAGGAGGGATGGGGCCAAAACTGGAACGGACCACTTTAGCTATGGTACTCCAGCATTTTGCAGTTACATAGGGATCTGTAAGATTTCCCCAAAAAAAGCAGGGAATATTATTTACTTCTTCAATTTCTGTTTGATGTGCTAATACCAGATTGTTGACTCCTTTGATTTTGCTATACGTTGAAAGTCCTTGGTATTTATATTGTAAATCGATCATTGGTATTAATTTAAAATTTGTTTTACTAATGCTTTCAAAGCTGTGTTCTCTTTTAGCTTTTCGAAGAAAACCTTTGTGTCTGCCGATGGTTTCTGATTTGTTTTGGATAAAGTATCAACGTAGTTTTCTACCATTTTCTTGAAATTCGTTGGTAATTTTTCTTTGATTTCTATCCTTTTAAAAATACCGTCTAAAAGTAAAAATAATGCTGAATTATGAAGAGGTGAAATATCTTTTAAAGCAATTATTCCATCTATAAATCGAAGTAATACACCATATTTGTTTGAAATTAAAACAGCTGTTTTTTCTGCAAATAAATGAATATCTATAGTCTGTTTCTCGACTAAATTTATCAAAACTTCAGAGGCTAATAATCGTACATCTTTCTTTTCCTGGAAAAAACAGCACGAAAATAAAAGCAATGATGTTTCTGAAAATTGAAATGCAGGTTGATTGACAATATTTAAAAATCCTTTCAATTCGTTATTTGTCCCATCAGTGACGCGACAGGTATGATGCAATAATAAACAGGCTAAAGGATCATTGTTTTGAGGCATTAAACTATTCCAGTAATAGACATTGTCTTCCGAATTAAATTTGTATTCGGACATCCAGGTGTATTTTTCCACTTTCTTATGCATATCTAAACTATACAATAAATGACTCGGGATAGTCTTATTTTCAGGGAAATCGAAGCTTAACTCTGTCCATGGTGGAGAACGCATTAATTCTTTTGTATGGTAATCTTTCCATTCATTCCGCTTTTCTTCAAACTCAAATTTTGGAGCAAAAGGCTTCACTACAAAAGGAATATCTTTTAAAAAGGTTTTCTCAAACTCAGCAAAAGTTTCGTTTGGATAATACGTCCTTGCTGCCACTGCCCATAATGGAATGTTTTCAATGTTTTTTGAGTTGCCACCTACTGTTGCAATTAATTTAGTAAAAACAGAACTAGTGCTGATACTTATTTCTTTAGAAATTCCTAAACAAAAGGATAGTAGGCTTTTCATTTCAGCATCTAATTTTTCCAATAATGGAATGGCTTCTTCCACATTTTCGCGTGGCATTCGAGCAATCGCTATACTCAAATCAACCAAATCAATATCTTCATTGGCTTTTCGATGTGCAATAATTCGTTCCAATAAAACTTTTGGAGCTACCCAATAAGGTTTGTGAGTTGGAAAAGAAAGTAATGGCAAAGTCTAATTGACTTTGTTCTTTTGCATCACTTTTTCTATAACGGGTTTAATTAATGCTAATGTTTTTAATGTAATATAGTCCTTGTCATTTATTTTGTAGACTAAATTTTTGTTAGAAATCTTATTGATCAATAAGTTTTTCGTGTAATTTTTGAGAACGCTATTAAAGTAATTTTTTTCTAATTGCTTAAAATATGGCTGTAACTGACTGGAATAATCTTCGGGAAATAAATGCCTTTGTGTTATATAAACGTTCAATAATACTTCTGAATCCATTATATCATCAGACGAAATAAATTTTCCAAAAAGAAATAAAATATCATTCCAATCTTTCGGCATTTGTACTTCATCAACCAGCAGTTTTACTTTTTGAGGATTGAATTGATAAGCTTCTAAAGAATTTTCATCAACAGTTAATGCTTCTTCATTTAAGAAATTGCTCAGGCTGGTTTTTATATTTCCTTGCATAAAAGAGGAATAACCTGATAATTTTTCAGTCAGAATTTTGTCTTTATCACTTGCCGTTTTGATAATAAGTTTTGTGGTTCTTTCCTGTAGACTTAAATCGGAAATAATATAAATATCGGCAATTAACAAAGCAATTGATTTATTTAACTTAGCATTCGTTTTACTTAATTTTTCTAAAACCATTAAACTATTTTTGATGGCTGCTTTGCAATCACTTCTCATCATTAATCCTTCTAACCATTCGAAATAAGATTTTGTCTTGAATTTTGGATGATCGTAGATTTTTTTAATTAGCTCTGAACCATAATTTGCAATTGTTGGGTTTGAACTATGAAAAAAGGTAAAAATATTTTCTTGAAATGGTATTAATTCATCGGAGGAAAGTTTTAATTCTTCTATGATTTTTCTAAAAAAAAGTTTCAAATTATTATTCCACTCTTTCGTCTGAATAAGAATCGCATTTTCAATAAAAATTTTTCTATCTAATTTATTCTCAGAAAGCAATAACTGAAAAGCAATGGCCCAAGTATTAAATTCTCTATAACTTTCCTTTGGGTTCTCATTAAAATTACTGTTTTGAATATTAGTTTCGTAATTGTATAATTGAGGAATATCTCTTTCGTATGCCGTTTTGTCGTTAGAGAGATAATCTACAAAGTCACGGGGTTTAACTTTAGATGACCAACTGTTAAATCTTGATAAACATAATGAAAACAATTCAGGATTAAAACTTACCAGATTATTATCTTCAAGAAAACGCAGCGATTTGTAATCAAAACTAACCCATTCCGATTTTTTAAATTTATCTAAAATATATGCCTCAATCCAATTGGGTTTTGCCCAGAGTAAAATATTCAAAACGATAGGATCATCTGCTTTTTCTAAAAAATTTAATGCTTCTTCAAACGATAAAATATCTGTTTTGTCAAATAGAGCAATGGCACTTAACGTAATTATTTCTTTTATTTTATCGTCCCCTCGAATTCCCCAATCCCAGCTATCTTTCTTTACTTTTTTATATCCGGGTTCTAAAGACAAGTCGACATAAGTCATCCAGTAGCGCTTACTCTTCTTGATGTGCTTTCTGATGGGTTCTAAATTACCTTTGGATTTTTCCTTAAAAAAAGGCAATAATAAACTTGAGTTTTTACTATTTAATATGGAATCGTACTCCTTTAAAATTTCTCCGATATCAGAAAGCTTACCCGTTTTGGGATCTGCTTTTTCAACTATTGAGATTTCACCATTTTCTGAGTATCCCTTTTTAATTTTTTCAGATAAAAGTTTTTCAGCCGTTTTCAGACACTCGTCTGGAGTAGGAAAACTTTTGGTTTGAGAAACTCCGCTAGTGCCATTCTTACCGTAAGTAACAGTATATTTTTCTTCAAAGACTTCAATCTGCCAAAATTTATCAGAAGTACCGTCTATGTATTTAAGATGTTTTTTCATCAACTCTTTTATTTATAAAACCTCAAAACTAATTAATAAGCTAATGTAACTTTTATATTTAAAAATGCAATTTTCTGCTTTCCAAAAAATAATGAGGATTGACAAATTAGTAAGCATTATTAAATATTTAAAAATAATAATTACATTTGTCTCGAAATGAAAAATACAAAACAACATAGCATCCTATCGCTTTTTATAGAAAAAGCAAATCGCTTAGCAGGGGATTACCCGGCTGACCTTTGTGGATGTTTTATGTATTTTTCTGTCACTATGAACAGTTAAGCGCTAATTTTTTAGCCTATTTATACAAAAGCGTCCTGATATCAGGACGCTTTTTTTGTTTTTAGTGTTTCAATTCGGTACCATTTCCAATAATTGAATAGAAAAAAGAGCCCTATATGGTTTTAAAAACAGTAGAAATAAAAATAATTTAAAAAAAATTGAAAAAATGTTTCATGCCCAAACGAAATAACAAAATATAAGCTTTGAACAGTAACCAAATGAGAGACAGTCATTTGACAAAATCAAAAATCTGCGTAGTTTGCGGACAGGAATTCTTATGTCTAAAATCAAATATAACTAACTGATTTTCAATAAAATAATTTTAAAAAATATTTGGATAATAGTTTTTTTCGACATTATCTTTGCCTCAGAAAATTAGACAAAAACAAAACGCAATTTCAATAATAATAAAAAATTGCAATACATAAAAAACAAGATTATGAAAACGAACATACTATCACATAACGACAAACTTCATCCGGCATTCACTCCGGAACTGAATTTTGATCTTCGATATACACAAAATGTAAACCCGAGTTTATACGGGGGTTTACTAACGGATAGGTGCGCTGGCATACATCGGGAAATATAGTTACTGTATTCTCCTGTCATGATACGAAGCACCTTCTAAAAAGAGGTGCTTTTTTTATGCCCAAACATTATTGGTTTTGTAGCTCAATTGGATAGAGCATCTGCCTACGAAGCAGAGGGTTGAAGGTTCAAACCCTTCCAAAATCACACTGTTCTCTAGAAAGAACATGGCTTATTGGGGTTACTGGCTAACCTTCCCGACTGTCTCTCGGGAGAAACGGGTTCGACTCCCGTATAAGCCGCACATGGTGTTTTTAGTTTATTTGGTAAAATCTCGGAATGTGAATCCGAAGAACAGGGTTCTCCCGATCGCTATCGGGACCCAAACACCCAAAATTAACTCTGGGAAGATAACGATGGTTGTTTACCTGCCTTGGACGCAGGAGGTTGTAGGTTCGAATCCTACTTCTCAGACATTTGATAATAAGAGGAGGACTGCCAGTGGCAGTCAGGTATAAAATGAATTAACAATAGATTTTCATTATATATCTGATTTTGATTCACGGAGTTTAGTTTCAATCGACAAATATGCAAGGATGGCGAAATGGTAGACGCGTCTGATTTAGAATCAGAATCCTGAGAGTTCGAATCTCTCTTTCTGTACTATTTTTTACTACGCAGAATAATTGCGTAGTAGTGCTTGCATCTTTGCTGAAGAAATTTATATGTTATGAGAACAATTAGAATTTATTGCAGAATCTGTAAACAGAAATTGACAGAAGATCTTTTAGAAGTTAAAGAAGATACACTCAAATTATACGATAATACGGATGCCATCGAGAAAAATAAGTTTTCCATATTAACGGAAAATGAAGTTAAAGAATTAGTAGTTGCTTTGGGTGACTATCACTTAAAAAATCATAAGTATGTTAGTCGATTTCAGGGTTGTTGTGGTAGTTCCGGTTTAGATGGGATGAATAAAACCTGTGGAAACGGACATGAGGTGGCCACAGAAGTATCAGATTGCTGGACTCCTCATTATATAGGATTTAACCTTGAAAAAATTATAATAAAAGAGGTTAGCGATCCTTATAATATTAAAATTATAGAAGTATAACAATATCAAACAAGTCCTGTTGCGTGTTTCTGTATAGCACCATTGTAGATACTATTACTGGGAAGTATTATAAGTATCTGTGCAACTTGATTTGAAGGTTTTGGGACGGTTTTCCAAAAAACGGTCCACCATAACGGATCTATGGGTCGTGGGTTCGATTCCCACTCACAGTTATGCTGTGATAGTTCAGTTGGTAGAACAATAGAATGGATGCGAAGGTTCGAATCCTTCTCCCGTCAAAATCGGGATAGCTCAGCGGTTGGAGCACTACACTTTTACTGTAGTTTTTATAGACTTAAAATCTGTAAGCCAGAGTTTATTCACTCGTAAAAATGAATAGCACAAAGAAAGCTGATTTGTCTTTGTCGGTTAAATCGCAGCAGCAATGCTACTATTTGACACTCACGACAGGACCAGTAAGACCAGAACTGTATTTTGAATACTTGTTTTATTTTGAGTTTGATTGATTCGATATCCTCAGTAACAACTGAAATTATCTTTCAAAAAATAACTTTAAAACAATTGAAGTCACCAAAAAGCAAGCTGCTCTTCCGTTTTTTTCGGAGGATGAAGGCAAAAAGGTTTTCTTATTTAAAAAATGAATTAAAAACGAAATATTATGTTGAAAAGAATTAAAATCGATGCGTACCAAGTAGGTTTGGTATTCGAAAACAGAAAATTAATCCAAGTCTTAACTGAAGGGAAATACTGGTTGTTTGGTGATAAAGAAGCCATGATATATGAAATGAAGCAATCATTTGTCGCTCCTATCGAATTGAATATTTTATTGCAAAATGAAGTTTTGGCTTCTATGTTGGAAGTAATTGAAGTAGGGGATAATGAAATTGTATTGTACTCTGTAAATGGTATTTTTAAAGAAGTATTAACCACTGGTAGATATGCTTTTTGGAAAGATTATGTTGAAAACAAATTTATCAAAGCCGATTTGTCTAAAGTAAATATTACGGAGCAAATTGCGATGGCATTGTTGGAAAACGCAAAAGTAAAATTGTTTACCAGAAAGTTTCAAGTAATGAGCAACGAGAAAGCTTTGTTGTTTGTCAATGGTACATTTACTAAAGAATTGACAGCAGGTACCTACTATTTTTGGAACAACTCCATTCCTGTTGAAGTGAAAACAATTGATATGAGACAGCAACAAATGGAAATGGCTGGTCAGGAATTGTTGACCAAAGATAAAGCGGCTTTGAGAATTAATTTCTTTATCAGATACCAGGTTATCGATATCTTGAAAGCTTTAGCTGATAATAAAGATTTTGAAAAGCAGTTGTATGTATTGATGCAATTGGCTTTGAGAACGTTTGTTGGTGCTTTGACCTTGGATGAATTGTTGGGTAAAAGAGAAACACTTGCCAAAGAAATTTTGGATGAAGTGACTACAAAAATCAATGATTTAGGCTTGACAGTTTCTGATGTTGGTATCAAAGACGTGATTTTGCCAGGTGATATGAAAGAAATTATGAATCAAGTCTTGGTTGCTGAAAAGAAAGCGCAAGCCAACAGTATTATGAGACGTGAGGAAACAGCCGCCACAAGAAGTTTATTGAATACCGCTAAATTGATGGAAGAAAACGAAATGTTGTGGAAGTTGAAAGAAATGGAATACGTGGAAAAAATCGCGGATAAAATTGGTGAAATCACCATTTCTGGTAGTGGAAACGTTATTGGTCAATTGAAGGAAATCTTTGTAAAATAGATTTAATAATGAAAGAAAAAGCCGTAATGATTTTTACGGCTTTTTTTATTTGATTTTTTCTCGAGTCTTATTTTAAAACCGATAATTATCTCATGGTTCTTTCAGTGATGTTTTCGTTATACTTTTCGTAAAAAACATCCACTCGGTCTAAATTTAATTGGCCATCAGTACCGATCACTTTTTCTTTTAATAACCATGAAAGCAATTTTTGCATATTTTTTTTAGAATTTAGGCCTATTCCAGAAACGGAGTGCATGGTATCTTTTGTTTCTACCTTTTTCTTAGCAGTTAAGAAATTTAAAACCAAATAATCATCATCAGTATATTTAGGAGTTTCATTATCATTGTATTTATACAATAAAATTTCATTGTCATCTAATGAGTAGAAGGAATGTTGACTGAAGCTTAATTTCTCATATTTTAATATTTCTTTACCGTCTAAGACTACTTTATTTTCTAAAATCTCAACTTCCTGAGCATTTGAACATACACATCCTGAAAAAAATAAAATTCCTAAAAAAAATAATTTGTTTACCATGTTTTAAATTTTGAGTTGTAATTAATTGATTTTTAATTTTTTATTTATTACCAAAGCTCATATAGCTTAATGGGTGGTGTAAATTTAAAAAAAAAACAGTACTATTTTTAAAATAAATCACTCCTAATGTAAACTAGCCGACACAAATTCTCGTATATAGGGTATAATTTTGATGTTATTAACTTAAAAAGAACTTGTCATGTTAAAGCAAATTATATTATCTGCATTTCTTGTCTTTTTTATTTCATGTGAAAAAGAAAGCGATTTAACCAGTGAGGATAGCAATCCCAATTCCATTTCTAAATTTGCCACTTTAATGGCTAGTGGTCCTTTTACACCAACCTCAGGGATTACAGTTACTGGTTTAGCTAAGATTTATAATGATATTAATCAGAAAAAAGTTTTACTGGATAATTTTACCATCACTGATGGACCGGACCTAAAAGTGTATCTTTCAACAACTAGTGAGCCTATTACTTTTGTCAATTTAGGGGCCTTAACGTCTTCAAGAGTTTATTTAATACCCAACTCTGTTGATATGTCTGCATACAAATATGTTCTAATTCATTGTCAGCAATACAACCATCTTTTCGCCATTGCTGAATTAAAATAACTACTAATTGGCTAGTATAAAGAAATGCAACTCAACATGAAAAAATATCAAATTAAAATTTCACTTTTCCTTTTTATTAGTAGCGTTTACTTTTCTACTATTTACGCGCAAGGGTGTAGTGATGCAGGATT
The DNA here is from genome assembly GCA_030153045.1 of Flavobacterium sp. Lineage (GTDB taxonomy): Bacteria > Bacteroidota > Bacteroidia > Flavobacteriales > Flavobacteriaceae > Flavobacterium. Next base: position 1,825 of record JASLID010000014.1, on the reverse strand, counting down.
TTGCTCTGTAGGCAATGCTTTTAAAGGACAAGAAACAGATGTTAAAAACAGTATCGAAATAGGAGCTGTTTATGGATTAGCGGAGGAAGATGAAACTGTTTTTTCACAATACATAACTTATACTCGTGATTTTACAAATCAATTTGCTATGAGTACAAAAGTAACATCATCAATTACTAGTGGGAATTTTGGCACTAGAGGTAATATTGGAGATGTTTTTCTTACTGGAAATTATAAATTCAAATCAAAAGAAGTTGATCTAAATGAAGCGAAATTTTTTTCTTTATTGTTAGGTGTAAAAATTCCACTTACAGCTTCAAATGATAAAATAAACAATTATGCGCTTCCTATGGTTTACCAATCAAGCTTAGGAACTTTTGATATTATTGCAGGACTTAATTATAATTATAAGAAATGGGATTTTAATACAGCTATTCAAATTCCTTTAACAGATAATAAAAACTCTTACATAAGTGAATTTTCAGGAACAGATCTTTACCAAACAACCAATTTATTGGAAAGAAAATCGGATGTTTTGTTCAGATCGACTTATAAGCTAAAAACCACGAATCAAAAATTCACTTTTAGACCTAATTTATTATTCATTTATCATTTAGGCGAAGATAGTTTTGAGAATATTTTAGGACAACGTGAAACTATAAAAGACTCTGATGGACTTACCATAAATGGTAATATTATCGTCACTTGTAAACTAGGTAAAAAAAGCTATTTAGAGACATCAATTGCTTCTCCATTTGTGGTTAGAAAAGAAAGACCTGACGGACTTACAAGAGCGCTAACTGCGGGTCTTAGTTATAAAACGGTTTTTTAAGGATGATCAATTAATTGTTTAAATACGTATATTTAAACAAATAAACAGAATTTGTATGTATGAAGAATTAAAGTATTGGTATTTACGAGATCATAAATTATTTAGAACTTTAAGCTTTGCTCAAATAAAACAACTTTGTATTATTGTTGGCTTTAAAAAAGCGAATAGGGGAGAAATTATTTATTTTTCAAACTCTGAAGCACCACGGATTTTTCTATTAAAAAGAGGCGCTATAAAAATTGTTTCTTTAGATGAAGAAGGAAATGAAACCATTAAAGATATCATTCAAAAGGGGGATTTATTTGGTGAACTTACTTTAGAAAGTGACCTACAAGTTAATGAGTATGCCAAAGTATTAACCGATGAAGTTTCTATCTGCAGTTTTTTAATGTCAGATTTTGAAAATTTAATGCTTCGCAATCCAAGTTTAGCTTTAGGCTACACGAAATTTGTGGGGCTTAAAATGAAGCGTTTAAAAAACAATTACACCAATCTGGTCTCTAAAGATGCTAAAACAAGACTAATTACTTTTATAAAAGAATGGGCAGAAAAAGAAGGTGTATTTGAGGATAATACCGTGACACTTGAAAATTATCTAACACAAAGTGATATTGCTCAAATTATATGTACTTCTAGACAAACAGCAACAACATTACTTAATGAATTAGTTGAAAACGGATTACTTGAATACAATAGAAAAGAGATTGTAATACCCAATATTACAGCCTTACAATAAAATTTGTTTCTTCTGTAAAGTAGCCGACAAAAGTATTTTTAGATTCATTATAATTTTACAGTATTAATTTAAATATGGTTTTATTATTATGAAAAAGATACTGTTTTTTTGGTCACTATTATTTACCCTGTCTGGCTTTTCTCAAACCGTTAGAAAAGTGAATAATTTCAATTTGGAGAATAAAGTAGCTATTCAAGGTTATGATCCTGTAGCTTATTTTAAACAAAATAAAGCTCTAAAAGGGAAAAAGGAATTGG
>JASLID010000136.1 GCA_030153045.1 Flavobacterium sp. | reverse complement strand
GGCATGCCAGGACTGTTTGATGCGGGAACAATTGGTTTCTTTTTTCGGGGGCATGATGCTATTGAATCTTGATCGAATTTAACGAATTAATGCTATGCATGCATAAAATCGAAAAAAATATTTTATGTCTTATTTTCATGATATCCCGATCAAAAAATTCGTATTTTTATTCTTTAATCCATACCTATGAAAAAGTACATTCAAACCATTGGCCTCTTTGCATTATGCGCTTTCGCATTCGGTTCCTGTAAAAAAGCGGGCATTGACGGCGATGCGACGCTGGTTGTCGTTCCAAAGCACCACGGTACAGTTATCCCGAATCACATCGGTTACCCTGATACGGTTTATGTAAAGTTCAATGCGAAAGACCTGCCTTCCGACCCAACACACGATTACGATGCGATCTTTGTAGGTGAAGGCACTGAAGATCATATTCACTGTGAAGGCTTGCACACAGGGACGTATTTCCTGTTTGTAACCGGCTGGGATACTTCGATCGGGCAGCGCGTTTCAGGCGGAATGTCGGTTAAGATCAAATACAAGGAGCGGAAATCTGAAGTTGATGTGGATGTTCCGGTAGTGGAATAATATTCAAAATGAAATAAGCGCGGTGATTCCTGAAAGGGGATCACCGTTTTTTTTGATCAAGCCGGATGTGTATGATGAAACGCGAGCATCGCGTTTTAACAATATGAAACCTGCTTTTTTTGCCAGGAACACTTACACTTTCTTGTTCTTGATCAGCCATACCACGAGCAACGGAAACAGCAGCAGATCCGATACAACTGCAATAAGCAACGTAATGCTGACGAGCAAACCGAACAAGAATGTGCTTTCAAATCCCGATGCGATCAGCGTCATGAAGCCGGCGGATAGGATGAGGGAAGTGACGATCACCGCTTTTCCGGTGGAGAGATAAGTGCGCTTCATTGCATACGCCACACTTTTTCCTTTCTGTAATTCCAGCTTCAGCCTTCCGAGGAAATGCACGGTGTCGTCCGTTGCGATACCGAAGGCGATGGCGAAAATGATGGAGGTGGAGGATTTTAACTCGATGCCGAACAACCCCATCAGTCCGCCGATGATCACGATCGGGAGCAGGTTCGGGATGACAGCGATGAGGGCCATTTTCCATGATCTGTGAATGAGCGCAATGATCAGCGCGACAATTAAAATGGAAAGCAATAATCCCTGGAGGGTGTTGATGACGAGATATTCATTGTTCTTGTCGAGCATCACCGCCGCGCCTGTCAGCTGGATTTTGATCGCTTTCATGTCGGGATCGGAGGCCATGAACGCATAGAGCGAATCGTTGCGCCCGCGGATGACTTTGCTGCCGAGATCGTGCATTTTCCCGGTGATGCGGCCCTGCTTCTGGTCTTTGGTGAGCAGCGTTTTCAGCTCTTTTCTCTTCCTGAATTGCAGCAGCTCATCCGTCAGCGCCACAACCTCTTCGGAATCTTTAGGCAGCACAAAATAGTCGGGGTTGCCGTTGTTCTGCGCTTTATTAATTCCTTTCAGCACGCTCACCGGTGAAACAATGAACCCGACATCGTAATTTTTCTTCAGCCAGGTTTCCATCTTGTCGATGGCGCGCAATTCTTTTACACCTAAAACCGTGCTGGAAGTATCGGCTGGCGTAACGATCATTTCAAATGGCCGAACGCCGGAGAAATTCTTTTCGAAGAATTGAAAGCTTTGCCGCAGCTCATCACGCGTGGTCAACCCTTCGATCATGTAATTGTTGAGGTTGATGTTCCGTATTCCCCAAAAGCATAGCAACGTCACAACGATCGTTCCGATACCGATGGCTTTTGAATTGCGGAAAACCCACGACAGCACACGGATCAGTCGTTTGTTCCAGAATTGCGAAGAGTTCCTTTCCAGCTTCAGGCTCGGCTGCGGCATCACGTTCAGCACCAGCGGCACAATGGTGAAGGCGAGAATGAACCCGATAAAAACACCGATGGAAGTGTAAATTCCGAAATCCCGGATCGGGAGAACGCGTGAATTCAGCAGCGATAAAAATCCGAGCGAAGTGGTGAGCAGCGTGATGAAGGTTGCAAAGCCGACGTCTTTGATTGTTTTTAAAAGCGCATCGAAACGATTTTTATTTCCTTCGCGCAATTCTTCCAGGTATTTTGTAACGATGTGCACCACGTCCGACATGCCAACGACAAACATCATCGTCGGCAGCAAAACGGTCATGATATCCAGCGATTTTCCCATGGCCGTCATGAGCGCGAGCGTCCAGAGGATGGCGAGGATAACCACAAGGATCGGCACCCAGACGCCCCAGAATGAGCGGAAGGAAATGTAAAGGAAGAGCACAATGAGCAGGAAAGAGGCGAAGAAGAAAATGTAAAATTCGTGCGTGAGCCTTTCGAGATAGACTTTTTGTCCTTTGGCTTTGCTCGCAGTATACACCGTATCAAAATGGTGTGCGGCCAGCAGCCTGTTGATGTTCTGCACCATCACATCCGAGCGCTCCTTGTTGATGCCTTCTGTGGTTTTCAGAAAGAAGCTCACCGATTTTCCATCCGCTGAGAAGAAAGAGCCGACCAATTCGGGCGAGCGGTAAACGAGCGCGGAATCGGCAGCATAGCGCGAAGGGTCGTCGACATGCAGGTAAGGAAAACGGACGGGCCCCAGCTCGGTGATGGTTGTATTCTGCAGCGTGGTAGGGGAAGTGACAGCCGTAATATCCGGAACCTGCTCCAGCGAATCGGAAAGCGTTTCGATCTTTTCCAGAAAATCTTTGCGGAAAATTCCTTTCTTGTTTTCGATCGCGATGAGCACAAACTCATTGTCGTATTCAAACGTCTTGCGGAAGTTGAGGTAAATTTCAAGATCGGGATCGTTGACCGGGAAGAAGCTTTCGAAGTCGTAATCGAATTTTATTTTCCTTAATTCATAAACGGAAAGCCCGGTAATTGTAAGCACCAGCCCGAGACTGATCCAGGAAATTATTTTAAAGTGCTTCCGGAGGAAATTCATTACGAGTGCAAAGATACGGTTCGCGGGTTCCGGGTTTCGCGTTTGGGGTTGAAAAATTTCTTTTGTGCCTTATGTGCCTGTGGGGGTAAAAAACGCATGGGAGATTCTCTTTGTGACGGTGAACCACAATAGGCACATAAGGGCACAGGA
>JASLID010000130.1 GCA_030153045.1 Flavobacterium sp. | reverse complement strand
CGCTCACTCACATCGGACCGCTCATCACCATTCCGGGCGGCACTGGTAGCTCTTCAAAGGCAGAGGAGCCGCAGAACGCAGACACGAGGCCGCCTACAGACACCCACCTTTGAGGGGCGCCATGACCTACGTCGAAATCCAAAACGTGAGGGCCGAGGAGCTCGACCACATCACACACAGCCACGTGCTGGAGATCGGCACGGACAAGGTCCAGCTGCGCATGGCGCTGGGCCTGCTGACGGCGATCATCATCTACAACCTCTGGGAGCCGGCGACCTACATCTGGTTCATCGACGACTCCCTCGCCTACAAGACCGCGGCGCTGCTCCACGCCAATTCCATCATCGGCAGCATCTTCATCCTGTGCGGGCTGATGATGGCGCCGCACCTGGTGAGCCTCGTGCTGATCCCCAGCTTGCTGTCCTGCAAGGCGCCGCGCCGCATGGCTGCTGCCGGCGGCGTGATGGGGGCGGTGCTCTGGTTCCTGATGGCCTTCGTCTCGAAGGACCTGGATTCCAACTGGGTGATGCCAGTTTTCGCGATTCGCGCCGTCGTCTACATGGGAGTAGCGTTCGTCTACGCCACATCTTTAAACTCGCAGCGCGCGAGGGAGTTCATCAATGATTCGTAATCCCAAAGCACTCCGCTTTCTAGCCGTCGCCTGGGTGGCCGCTTACTCGGCTGCTGCCTACGCGTTCACACGCTACTCGCAGGACATGAAGGGCTTCGACTACGAGTCTCTGCTCTGGGCGCTGTCTGCCGCCCTGATCGGCGCCGCCGCGCAGACGATCTTCAGGCTGGCTTCCGACGAAGCGATCGTGCTGAGCCTGTTCCGGACCATCTGCAAGGATGCTGCCATCGCGGTGGTCGGAGGCGGCATCGTCTACCTGGTGCTGCAGGCCGTGGCCTCCTACTGGCCGGCCCTCATCACGAAAGAACTCCGCATGCTCGCCATCGTCTATGCCGGCTTCAGCCGGGGCCGGTGGAACAGTTGGATCGAGCGCTGGGTGGATTCCGGCGCGGCGAACATCAATGCGAGGATCAGGGGGAGCCAGCAGCCGCCGTCGCGCCCCACGACGATCACCGCCCCCCTCGATAAGTAACCCTGAAGGAAGAAACGCACCATGGCCACCCAGAACAAGTTCAATGTGTTCGTCACCGACGTCTGGAACGCGGCGCACAATTTCGGCTCCCACGTCTTCAAGTGGATGCTGTCGAACTCCGCGCCGGTCGCAACCAACACAGTCAAAGCGAACATCACCGAAATCAGCGCGGGCAACGGCTACAGCGCAGGCGGCGCGGCCTCGACCATCACGCAGGGCAACGTCTCCGGCCTGCTGACCATCAGCGGCACCCAGGTGGTCTTCCTGGCCGCGGGCGGCCCCATCGGGCCCTTCCGATACCTGGTGTTCTATAACGACACCCAGACATCCCCGGCAAAGCCCCTGGTCTCGTGGGTCGACTACGGCTCCGCGCTGACCCTGAACGACACCGACTCGCTCACCGTCAAGTTCAACAACGCGAGCCCGGGCACCGTCCACACCGTCCAGTAAGAGGAAGACAGCATGGCCCACATCTTCGAGGACCGCGTGGCGGAGACGTCCACCACGACCGGCACCGGCGCTTACGCGCTCGGGGGCGCGCTCACTAGCTTTCGCACCTTCGCCTCGGTGATGACGAGCCCCTCCGATGTCTGTTGGTACACGGCCTGGGACGTCGACGGCAGCGGCAACCCCAACGGCGGCTATGAGGAAGGGCTGGGCACCTACTCGGCCGCCAACACGCTGACCCGAACCACGATCCTGCTGTCGTCCAACTCCAATGCTCCTGTCAGCTGGGCGGCCGGCACCCGCTACGTCGCCATCGGCCTGCTGGCCGCCAAGACGCCGCAGCTGGACGTCGAGGGCACCATGCTGCTGCCCGCGGCCACCCCGGTCTCCGGCATCAACCCGGTGGCGCCGCCGGCCGGCAGCATGAAGCTGTACGCGCAGAGCATCGCCGGCCTCACCACGCTGCGCACCCTGAGCCCCAGCGGGATCGACCACACGCTCCAGCGCAGCCTCGCCGAGAACGGCAGCGTCGTCTACTTCCCCAACGGCGGCAGCACCGTCGGGCTGAACCTGGGTCTCGCCTGGTCGAGCTTCGGAACCGTCAGCCACCCGACGCCGGCGAACACCAACGTTTACACGCAGCAGAAGCGCACGCGCTGGGCCAACGTGGTCACGACGACGAATCAGTTCCTCGGCCTGGGGACGGTCGCAGCCGAGAAGCGGTTCTGGCGGGGCAGCAGCAGCACGCTGGGTGGCTTCACCTTTTACGCGCGCTTTGCCATCGGCCTGTGGCCCGCGGCGACCGTGCGCCTCTTCGTCGGCCTCAGCGACACCGTCAACACGACGAGCGCGGGCGTCTGCACGACGAACACGCCCACCGGCAATTTCTGCGGCCTCAGCCACTACACGACCGATGCCGCGAGCGTCCTGTACTTCGCCACGAGCGACGGCAC
>JASLID010000038.1 GCA_030153045.1 Flavobacterium sp. | reverse complement strand
GGTAGGCTGGTGTTGACCCGTGACGGTTTGGTACTAGACTTCCAAAAGGATAGTAATCTGAGTAGCTTCAATGCCGTTATTTAAAAGAACATATGCACGCTAAAATATCATTTATTTTTGCATAATAAGGTATTTTTAGCTTCTTTTTTTGCAACAAATTTTGCAACAAAATTCAATCTCAAAACGTAAATGATAAGCTAAATGTAAGCTTTTTTTACGTTACTGTTAATTTGAAGTTGTTAAAACTAAGTTTAGAAGTTAGCTTCTAACTAACAATATGCTGTAAAGTGTTGGGATTTTACCAGATTTATTTTTAGGGATGCTAATGAGTGCGGATTCTTAATTTTCTCAATTTTAAAGGAAATTAAAACTCAAAATCTTAACCGTAAAAAAGTTAGAATTTTTGAATTATAAATATGATTAATTAAAAAATAATTATTCGAAATTTATTAGGAAAAAAATGTTAAATTAATTATTATTTTTTTGCGCAAAAAGTATACTTTTGCACTCAAATTAGCAAAAACTATGAAAAAAACACTTGTACTCCTTTTAACAATCTCTGGATTTGTATCAAATGCACAAACAGAAAATATTTACAATACCGATGGTACATTGACAAAAAATAGAATAATGACGATGAAAGGTAATAATTTAACCTTTCAGGCTGAAAATTCAGAAGTGTTAATAGATGGTGTTAGTGGGAATGTTGGAATTGGAACATCGACACCCAATGCTAAACTTGAGATTCCGGCTCTTGTTGATGGTCAGAATTTTGTTGACTTTAGTGATGGTTTTAAAAAATCACTATTATTGAATATTGGAGCCTATAGAGATGAATATTTTAGATTGTTAACTTTTGCTGATATGCCTGTTTCAAATGTTAGGCCTCAAGCTGAAACTTGGTTTAGCATTGAAGATAGAAAGGATGCCAATAGATTAAGGCATTATGCAAAAACTGGAGGGGAGAGTTTTTTTCTAATTTCTGATAACAGACAAAAAGCAGTTTTTAAAGTAGCGGAATCTACTGTTAACGACTGTAATTATAATCATATTACTTTTCCAGAAACGAATACAAGAATGATTATAGGTGCGAGTTATGAGGCTACTCCTGAAAGAGACAGTTATAAATTGATTGTAAAAAATGGAACTTGCGCATCTCCTAGTGCTCCGGCTACTGGTAATGCATTAATTGAAGGTAATCTTGTGTCAATGGGAAAAGTTGGTGTTGGGGTAACTGCTTTAAATAGAGGAAAACTTGAAATTGCAGGGCCTTTAGATAATAAGGTTTATGCTAATACTGAAGAAGCAACACAAGATGGAAGAATGTTAAACGTTGGAGCTTTAGTTGGGGGTACTGACCCAGGTAGTGCAGGAAACAGATTGTTAACATTTCTAGATAGGGCAAAATCAAATGTTTTTCCACAAGCACATACTTTTTTTGCTATAGAAGATAGAAATGATGCCAATAGATTAAGGCATCAAGCATATACAGGCGGTTCAAGTCATTTTTTACTACAAGATAAAACGCAAAGCCAAGTATTTTCAGTATATGAAGATGGGACAAATGCTTTTTTTGATTTAGCAAAACCAGGGTCGTTTTTAACTGTTGGAGGAACAGCTGTTTGGCCAGTTGCTCATAACTTTTGGGTAAAAACAGGTACGTCAAAATTTAACAGTGATGTATTTATGGATACAAATTTAGGTATTGGGACTGCAACTTTTCTAGATGCTACAGACAATAAGACATACAGACTTTCAGTAAAAGGTAAAATTAGAGCTGAAGAAATAAAAGTATATAACACTTGGGCCGATTATGTTTTCGAAAAAGAGTATAAACTTCGCCCATTAGCTGAAGTGGAGACTTTTATCAACGAGAACAAACATTTACCTAATGTTCCTTCTGCTAAAGAAGTAACTGAAAAAGGGTTGGAACTTGGTGAAATGGCTAGAATTCAACAAGAAAAAATAGAAGAATTGACACTTTATTTAATTCAACAGAATAAGGAAATTCAAGAATTAAAAGCACAAATGAAAGCTTTATTAGAAAAAAAATAATATTTTTTTGAAATACAGAAACTAATGTTTTTGCTTTATTAAACGACAACAGAATGTAATTTTGTTGTCGTTTATTCTTTTTTGTTTTAACGCAATTTATAATGCTAAATTTATAGGATTTAATCGTTATGAATTCAATAAGATTTGTATTTTTGCGCGTTTTGTAAAATCAGTATATGAAAACTCCTAAATATAACATTATCAATAAAATAAAGGGTGCGTCTGTTAAAGCTTACTCTTTGACTGAGATTCTAATTGTGTTGTGCATTATAGGTATCTTGTTGCTTATGGTATTGCCTAATCAAACTTCGGTAATTGGTCAAGCCAAAGCCATTGAAGCACAGGCGATGTTAAATCAGGTCTATGGTTTAGAAAAAAGCCATTTCTATCGCCATTCCAAGTATTCGTCAAGTCTTGAAGAATTAGGTTTCGAACAAGAACCAACAGTAGACGAGGGCGGGCAAGCCGTGTATAAAATTGAAATTGTAGAAGCTACTGACGATTCGTTTATGGCAAGAGCTACTGCAGTTTCTGATCTTGATAGTGATGGTGCTTTCAATACATGGGAAATAGACAATAAAAAACTCTTAACGGAAGTTACCAAAGAATAAATGCTACTACAAGGGAGTTTGTTATTGTGTTTGCTAATCATGCTTTGGCAAGATTGGAAGTATAGAAGAATACATGTATTGCTTCCATTGCTTGTTTTTGGTGCGGGAATATATCTTATGAATGGATTTGTGAATTACAAAATCATTCTTGTAAACGCAGCTTTTTTTAGTATTGTTTTGTCTTTTTTAGTACTCTACATGAGTATTAAAGCCAAAGCCTTTTTAAATCCTTTAGATCATTATTTTGGGTTGGGCGATGTCTTGTTTTATCTTGCTATTACACCGTTTTTTAATGTAAAACAATATGCTGTATTTTTTATAGCTTCCATGTTATTTGCAGTACTAATGCAATTGTCGTTAAAAAAATATAGCAATCACAATACAGTTCCGCTGGCAGGATTCTCTTCATTATTGTTGTTTATTGTAATGATTCTAGATGCATTGCCTTTTACAACCTATAAATTCACTTTAGCATAATGGTAGAAATTGTAATCACCCCCGATTTGCAACACGCCATTTCTAGTGATTTGGCCAATCATTACAGAGTAGTGCCTAAAAACAGCACAACCCATGAATTGGAGTTGTTTGTTGATGATGCTAAAAACCAAAGCGAGATTGCAGAGGAATTAGAATTGTTATTGGGGAAAAATATTATTTTTTCACAAACAAGCGCCTCAGCGATTGAAAAAGCATTGTCCATTTATTACAGAAAGGAAAGGCAATTTCAAACCAGTAAATCGTTTTCAGTCGACAAAAGTGATTTTCTTGAAAGCCTTTTAACCGAAGCGAAGTCACTTAAATGCAGTGATATTCATTTTGAAGTGTACGAGCAATCGGCACGAATTAGATTTAGAATTGACGGACAATTAATTGAACGTTACAAAATAGAAAGAGACAATTATTTAGAATTGGTGAATAAAGTAAAGATTAAAGCCAAACTGAATATCACCGAAAAGCGTTTGCCTCAAGACGGACGTATTACTAACGATACATTCGACATCAGGGTTTCTATCTTGCCAACATTGTATGGCGAAAAAATCGTAATGCGTTTGTTAGGACAAGATGCTTCTAATATTGATTTAACGGCTCTTGGTTTTCAAGATGAAGAATTAGAAAAGTATCTTGAGGCCGTAAAAAAACCTAACGGAATTATTTTAATTAGTGGCCCAACAGGTTCGGGTAAAACCACCACGTTGTATGCGACACTTAAATTATTAAATGACACCAAAAGGAATATTGTAACGGTTGAAGATCCTATTGAGTATACCTTAAAAGGAATCAATCAGGTGCAATTGAAAGAAGATATTGGTTTGACTTTTGCCTCAGCATTAAAATCATTTTTGCGTCAGGATCCTGATGTAATTATGTTGGGAGAGATTCGAGATTCTGAAACTGCTTTAATGGCCATTCGAGCATCTTTAACAGGGCATTTGGTGTTGTCAACCATACATACCAACTCGGCTGTCGGGACGATTTCAAGACTGATTGACATGGGTGTTCCGTCTTATCTAATTGCCGAAACATTAAATCTGTCATTAGCCCAGCGTTTGGTTAGAAAATTGTGTAATCATTGTAAAACAGAAGTGCCAAGTAATGTTGAAGATTTTCCTTCAAATTATACACTTCCTTATGAAATAAAAAGCTACCATAAAGCTGTCGGTTGCAATCAGTGTTTTCATACTGGGTACAGTGGAAGAACGGCGCTATATGAAGTAGTTAACATCAACAATGACATTGCAGAGCAAATAAAAAACAACACCGTTTCCAAAATATATTCTGATGATACAAAGCATCAGTCATTAGCTAATAAAGCGTTTGATTTACTTGCCAATGGCGAAACTTCATTAGACGAAATATATGCCGTATTAATTAATATGTAATCATGTTTAAAAAAATCACCTACTTACTTTTAGGATTATTATTTACCAATCTTGTTGCTGCCCAACAGGATATCAATGTGTTGAGTGCTAAATTCGATGAATTGGCTAAGCAAAAAAAAGGAATTAATGAAGTGCTTAAAATTGATGTTTCAGGACTTACCTTACATGATTTTATTTCTTCAATTGCCGAAGAGCACCAATTAAACATTGATGTGGAAAATTCATTGGACCAAACCATTGTCAATAATTTCTTTGACGTAACCGTTAAAGATGTTTTCTTGCATTTGGTTCAAAAATATGATTTGGAAGTTGAGTTTATGAACAATATTATTGTGTTCAAAAAGCGCAAAGAAGTCAAAATCATAGAAAAGAAATTGCCAAAGGTTATCGATGTAAGTTACAATCCTCAAAATGATTTTCTTTCTATAAAATTAGAAAACGATTCGATACCAGCAGTTGCAAAAGCAATCATAGACAAGTCAGGGAAGAACTTAATATTGGCTCCAGATATAAAAGGAATGAAGGTGTCTTCATATATCTTGAACAGACCCTTTGATCAAGTGGTTGAAATGATGGCAAAATCAAATGATTTAATTGCGACCAAAGATGATAATGGGTTTTATTATATCGAAAAAAATAAAGAAGTAAGTAGTGCTAATACAGCTTCAAGTAATAGTAATCAAAAACCAAAAAAAGGAAAAGTTAGAAATGACGAGCCTGGATACTATGAAGTTGATTTAGACAAATCAGGCTTTCTATCAGTAAAAGCTAATGTGGCCGATGCATCCGATTTATTAACAGAAGCGGCCGAAAAACTACATATCAATTACTTTATGTACAACAAGCCTGAAAATGAAAAAACAACACTTTCGGCCGAAAATTTAACTTTCGATCAATTGTTGGATAACATTTTTAAAGGAAAAAAATACACCTATCGCAAACAAGATAATTTATATTTAATAGGCGAACAGGTTACAGAAAGTTTGCGTGCTACAGAAATGATTCAGTTAGAAAATCGTTCTATCGAAACTGTAGTTCAATCGTTACCAAAAGTATTTACTGAAAAGCTTGAAATAAAAGAATTTGTAGAATTAAATGGATTAATTGTTTCAGGTTCTAGAACAGCATTAGAAGAATTAAAAATCTACATCAAACAAATAGACAAAGTAGTTCCTATGGTGCAAATAGAAGTAATTATTGCCCAGTATAACAAAGGCCATAGTGTGCAAGCAGGAATGAAAGCCGGTTTAGATAAACTAAAACAACAAGATTTGAACGGTGTGTTGTTTCCAAATACAACCCCAGCAGGGGTTGATGTAAATTCGTCTTCTATCAATAGTTTAATTAATGCTTTTAATGGTTGGGGAATTTTTAAGTTGGGAAAAGTAACTGAGAACTTTTATATGAATTTAAAGTTATTAGAAGACAACTCTATTTTAAAATTAGAATCGACTCCTAAAATAGCAACAATTAGCGGCCATGATGCTAAGCTTTCTATTGGAGAAAGTAAGTATTATTTTGAGCAAAACAATCAAATTTTAAGCAATAACAGTATAGGTAACAACATTTTACAATCAGGAAGATGGGTGCCAACCGATGCCAATTTATCAGTAAATATAAAGCCATTTGTATCTACTGATGAAAATGTTACTTTGACCATTACTGTTGAAAAAAGTGCCTTCACTGGAAGAGCAGGAGAAACAGCTCCTCCAGGAAAAGTAACTCAAAAATTTGAGTCATTGGTTCGTGTTAAAAACGGAGAAATGATTTTATTAGGTGGATTAGACGAATTGAAAAGAGAAGATGCTGGAACGGGTACTCCTTTACTTTCAAGAATCCCTGTTTTAAAATGGTTTTTTAGCAACAGAATAAAAGAAAGATCTACTTCTAAATTACACATCTTTATCAAACCAACCGTAGTGTATTAATGATTACTTATTTATCTAAAATAATAAAGATTAACAACATCAATGTTGTTGGTGTCATTAAAAAAGATAATGACGAAATCTTCCATGTGCTTACCATTAAAAAAAGTGGAAGTAAAATCACTATTTTGGCTAAAAGAACTTTTAAAACTTTTGAAGAGCTAAAATCTAAAATCGATTCGAAATTGCCTGTTTTACTTGTCGTTGATGGTAAAGGAGTTTTGAATAAGCAAATCAATTTTAATGTTGAAGCTGATATCAATTGGCAAAAAAATATAGATTATAATTCTATTTATTTTACCAGCTACAAAACTGAAACTAGTAATTTTATTAGTTTTTGTAGAAAGAACGCCATTGATGAAGTGGTAAGCAATTTTAAAAAGCATAATCTTCAAGTAATAGATATTTATATAGGATCGTTTTTGTCGGCCTTGTTGCATCATATAATAGAAGAAAAAGAGATTGCTTCGGGTGATTTAGAATTAGAATTTGAAGATACTATTTTGGTTAATTTTTCCAAAAGAAGTGATTCTTCAATCCAAAAGAAATATACTATTGGTAATGATGTAATTTATAACACCGAATTGCCTTTATACGGCTCATTATTACATTTTTATCTTAAAATGAATAATGTAGAAAAAACACACGACACCAACTTAAATGTAGAAGAGGTTGTTTATAAAAAGGCATTTCAAGTTTTAGGTGTTTCTATGCTTGTGGGCTTTTTAGTTTCGTTGTTGTTAAGTTATATTTTGATTCAGTATTATGGTTCTAAAAACAATGAATTGAATTTGCAAAATGTATACTCAAATCAGTCCTATCAAAAAATAATCAATCTTGAAAAACAGAAAGAAGAAAAATTAAACATCATAAGTCAGTCTGGAACTTTCTCAAATAATTATCTGTCTTTTTATGCTTACGAAATTAGCAAAAACGTTCCAAGTACTATTTCTTTAAACGAGTTGAATATTTTCCCTGCTGGAAAGGAAATCAAGGCAGAGAAGAAGGTTAATTTTGAATCAAATACCATTCGGGTAAAGGGAGCAACTTTTAATGAAGACGCATTAAATCAGTGGTTAAATAGTATTAAGCAAAACAGTTGGATTAAGAAATTTGAAATCGTTAGCCTGAAAAAAGATAAAAACAATAATACATTATTTGAAATTAAAATAACCATTAAGAATGTTTGAGCAATACACCTATAAAAAGAAATTTATCGCCTTAGGTTTAGTGTTTGTTATGCTTTGTATAACGGCTTATAAGCGTTCTTTTAGTACTTTGGTTGAAGTTATAAAAGAGAACAAGGAGTTAACAAATAATGTTGAACAACTAAATCAAAAGGCTAAAAATTCAGACAAGCTTACTCAAGAAGTGGCTGCTTTAGATAAGCTTATAGGGAAAGAAGGAATGCAATCTCAGGAAGTACAGCAACAAATTGTAAATTTTGCTACAAATAAAGCCAATGTGTCAATAAGTGACTTACAACCTATTCATACCGCTGATGATGGGAATTATGTAATTAGTACCAATCAAATTGATGTTACGGGTAATGTAAATCAACTTTTACAATTGGGATATACTTTCGAAAAAGATTTCGATTTATCTCGATTAGCAAGTATGAATTTTTACACAACTAAAAAGAATAATAAAATAGAGGTTTTACACCTTAAAATGATATTTCAAAATTATGGCAATACTAAATAAATTCGGATTACTTTTTTTAGCGTTAATTCTGTTTTCTTGCGACGATATTTTTGAGGAAGATATTAGTGTTGATACACTAAAAGTCACCTCTCCTTTGGAAGGTGATATCATTGAAAGTAATGTAGTTAATTTTAAATGGGAGCCTCTAGAAGGAGCAAAGAAGTATAGGATTCAAGTTTTTAACCAACTCGACAGTCAAATTTTAGATACATTAATTGTTGATAAAACAACCTTTACTTATCCTATTTCACAAGGTGAGTATAAATGGCAAGCGAGAGGTGAAAATTTTGCTTATCAATCTAATTACTCAGCAATTAACAAATTTTCTGTAATAGAGAGTTTAGATTTAACGAATCAGCAAGTAATATTATCTAGTCCTGTTGAAGGGATATATACAAACGCAACAAGTATAAATTGTTCTTGGCAAGATCTAACCGCTGCAGACACGTATGATTTCGAGTTGATTAATGTAACATCGGGTCAATCAGTATTACAACAAGCTGGAATTGTGAGTCCTTCTTTTACGATTAGTAATTCCTATTTGGCCACAGAAGCTAAATACCAATGGAAGGTAAAAGGAAGAAATGCAACGAGTGAAACGGTATTTGCTTCTAGAACTTTTTTTGTTGATAGAATTGCTCCCAATGTACCTCAAATGACCTCTCCTGTTAATAATTCTACTCAAATAATCAATCAGGAAATTTCTTTTAATTGGAATGGAGGAACAGATACAGGAGTCGTACAGTCGCCTATATCATATACAATAGAGTTTTCAAATACTGCTGCATTTGGAAGTTTGATTCACACGTCGACTCTAACGACAAATTCTTATCTAAAAGCATTTGCTTCTTCAGGTGATTATTATTGGAGAGTCAAAGCGTTTGATGCCGCTACAAACGCTAGTTTGTATAGTACTGTTTTTAAATTTACGATAAATTAAAATGCCCAAAAAGAGACTAAATATCATTCTCATTCTAATAGTTTTGGGGCTGTGGGGTACTGTGGCTTACAAGAGCATAAATCGGTTTTTCTCATCGGAAGACCTTGTGCTGACGAATGTTAATTCCGGACAAAATTTTAATTTTAAGAGAATTGAAAAAGATACCTTCTTGCTTGATAAATTAAACAGAGATCCGTTTTTAGATAAAGCTTTAGTAGTCAACACTAGTTCTTTACCTGTTAAAAAAGGGATTTCTTACATCAAGCCAGTAAATAAACCTAAGCCCATTGAAGTGTTTAAATTAAGTCCAGTCTGGCCTCAAGTATCTTATTATGGTTATATAAAATCGCATCAAAAAACGGAGGAATTAATATTGGTTAAAATTGATAATAAGCTTTTAAAAGTAAGGAAAAACCAAAATATAGAAGGAGTCATTATTAAGCGTATTTTCAAAGATTCTATTGAAGTTGGTTTTAATAAAGAAAAAAAGTTTGTTTATATAAATTGAACTAAATTTTAAATGGAGTTCTTTTTACTCCAGATGTTATTTTAGTGCTTAATAAAATTTGTAATAATGGTTTAATTGGTTGCTAAAACGAATTAAACCATTATTGCGTTAAGTAGTTATGAGGGTATTGTTTAAAGTCTATAAAAAAACCCTTGAGATCATTAAGAAATCAAGGGTTTGCAATTTTGAAAGTGGTGCCTCCAGGAATCGAACCAGGGACACACGGATTTTCAGTCCGTTGCTCTACCAACTGAGCTAAGGCACCTTTGCTGTTGCGGGTGCAAATATAGAACCATTTTTCATTTATCCAAAACAATTTTTTAAAAAAATCTATTTGTACATTAGCCAAACCAATTTTAAGAAAATGATTTTAACCATCGATGTAGGAAATACCAGAATTAAAAGTGCTGTATTTGAGAACAATACACTTGTGGAAGCCTCGGTTTTTTCAAGCGAAAACTTTAAAACGGGCATTGAAAATATTTTAAAAAAATTTCAAAAAATTTCCATTTTAGTGGTTGCTTCGGTTGGAAAGCAGGAAAAAGAAGCTTTTAAATCGTTTTCAAACCGTGTAAAAATTCATTTTATATCTCGAGAAGACCCTTTTCCTTTCCAAAATGATTATGCTACGCCAAATACGTTAGGAATTGACAGGATGGTTTTGTCTGCAGGAGCAGTTTTACAATTTGTCAATTGTAATAGATTGATTATTGATGCTGGAACTTGTGTGACTTATGATTTTATAGACGACAATAACATATATCATGGAGGAGCCATTTCGCCAGGTATTCGTTTGCGTTACGAAGCCATGCACAATTACACGGCAAAATTACCTTTATTAACTGCTGAAGAGCCTGAAAGTATTATTGGAAATTCAACCAATCAATCATTGCATTCGGGTGTGATTAACGGATTGACTTTTGAAATTGATGGTTATATTGATAGTTTGAAAACTCAAAATAAAAACTTTATCATAATTTTAACTGGTGGCGACGCTAATTTTTTGGCTAAACGATTAAAAAATACCATATTTGCCAATTCAAATTTTCTGTTGGAAAGTCTGAATCATTTATACCAATATCAAATCAACAATGATTAAAAATTTTTTATTAGGCAGTTTGATGCTGCTTTCGCTAAATACATTTGCACAAGAAGGGACTGCTTCTCCATATTCCTTCTACGGAATAGGTGAAGTGAAATTTAAAGGGACTATTGAAAATAAATCGATGGGAGGTCTGGGTATTTTAGCAGATAGTATTCATATCAATTTGCAAAATCCAGCTGCATTATCATCTTTAAAATGGACAACTTTTACAGTTGCGGGGACTTTTAGTCCAACGAAGTTAAAAACTTCTTCTGTTACAGAAAAAGCAAAAAGGACCTCAATGGATTATTTGGCGATGGCTTTTCCAATAGGAAAAGTTGGGGTGGCTTTTGGTTTGATGCCTTATTCCAATGTTGGGTATAAAATATTAAATTTTGGAGATGCTGAAAACTCTAGGTACTTAGGTTCAGGTGGTTTAAATAAGGCTTTCTTAGGCTCAGCATATCGATTAACGCCTAAATTAAGTATTGGTGCAGAGTTAGCTTATAGTTTTGGAAAAATTGAAACAGATGCAACTATCTTTAAAACGGATGTTCAGTATGGTTCTAATGAGTTAAATACTTCAAAATTATCAGGCCTAAATTTTAATACAGGATTGATTTATAAATCAAAGTTTAGTAAATACGATTTTGTATCTAGTGCAAGTTTTGCTCCTTCAGCGAAGTTAACATCGAATAATTCTAGAACTACAGTGACAGTAGATGGTTCAGGGAATCAAGTATTTACTGCTGAGCCACAAATTGTTGAAAATCAAACGAAAGTAAAATTACCTTCTAAGTTTTCATTTGGATCAGGAATTGGAGTTGATAAAAAATGGTTTGTAGGTTTCGAGTCTACATTTCAAGGAAAAGCAAGTTATAATACTATTTATGATAATAATGCGACTTTTGAAAATGCTTCAAAATTGTCTGTTGGAGGATATTATGTGCCTAAGTATAACTCGTTTACTAATTATTTAGCTAAAGTGGCTTACAGAGCAGGGTTTCGTCATGAAAACACTGGTTTAGTAGTTAACTCAGAGTCGATAAAAGATACCGCTTTTACTTTAGGTTTAGGTTTGCCAGTTGGAGGAAGTTTTTCAAACATCAATTTAGGTGTCGAATTTGGAAAAAGAGGAACAACTAATGCAGGTTTAATTCAAGAAAATTACATGAATTTTTCTGTCGGATTGTCTTTCAATGACAGATGGTTTGTGAAACGTAAATACGATTAATTACATGAATAAAATCGTTTCCATATTATTTTTAAAAAGAGTGATGCTATTAATTTTAGCAACACTTTTTTTTATTTCATGTGAAAGTAATATGGATGAAGTACATAAAATTAATATTACTGAACTTAATCCAGTTGGAGAAGCTCAGGAATTTAATTTAAAGTACACCGATTCAGGTAAAATAAAAGCCGTTTTGGTTTCGCCACAAATGCTCGATTATTCTCATTTAGAATTTCCGTTTACTGAATTTCCTAAAGGAATTAAAGTAACGCTTTATGATGATCAAGCCAATCAGAGTTTTGTAACATCGAAGTATGCTATTTCTTATTCTACATCAAGTATTATCGATTTAAAAGGCGATGTTACGATTACCACGCATGATGGTAAAAAATTAGAAACAGAGCAGTTGTATTACGATCAAAAAAACGAATGGTTTTTTACGCAAAAATCCTATAGATTTATGGATAATGGAAACGTAATTAACGGAATAGGAATCGATTTCAGTAAAGATTTTAAAAATTTAGACACACAACAAATTAGAGGACAGTATAGTATTTAAACTTTGTAAAAATGAATTATTTAAAATACACGCAATATTTATATTTAGCAGTAGCAGTAATTATGCTCGTAAACGGATTTATCGAATTAAATTCAGGAACAGATAAAGCTTATTTGAGTTTTATTATGGCCGCATTAGCTGTTGGAATGTTTTTCTTTCGTCGAAAATTTGCTAAAAAATTTGACAATCAAGACAAGAATCAATAAAAAAACAAACTTTATATTAAAATAAAAGCGAACATCTTTTATTATTTCATAGATAATTGTATTTTCGCCCACTGAATAAAAAATCAAATAAAAAAATGGCAGTTTTATCAAAAATTAGACAACGTTCATTTCTAGTTATCGCAATAGTAGGTTTAGCATTATTTGCTTTTATTATTGGCGCATTAATTGAAAACGGAGGTTTTGGACAAACGTCAAGAAACGCTGGTACTATTAATGGCGTTGATATTCCTTTTGAAGACTTTAGAACTAAAGTTGATGCGGCTCAAAAAAGCCAACAAGGAATGACCATGATGCAAGCAACAAATGGAGTTTGGGATCAAGAAGTTAAAAGAGTTTTACTTGAGGCTCAATACGAAAAATTAGGATTGCGTATTGGTGACGATCAATTAATCAATGTGATTAAAGAAGATCCTCAATTTGCTCAAAATCCACAATTTTTAAATGCAGCTGGAAAATTTGATAAAGCTAAATTCAACGAATTTATTGCTTCTATAAAAAATTCTTCACCAGAAAGATGGCAACAATGGTTAGATTATGAAAAATCATTAACGCAATATGCTACAGAGCAAATGTACAATACCATGATTCAATCAGGGTTTTATACAACGCAAGCGGATGCTAAATTTAACTATGGTTTAGAAAACAACAAAGTTACCTTTGATTTGGTTTCTGTTCCTTACTCAACTATCGATGATAAAAAAGTTGAATTAACGGATGAGGAAGTAATCGCTTTCATGAAAAAGGATGAAAAAAGATACAAAGCTGAAGAATCTCGTGAGTTTGAATATGTTTTAATCGAAGACAAACCATCTGCTGAAGATACAAAAGCAATTCAAGATAAAGTAAACGGAT
Source organism: Flavobacterium sp. (assembly GCA_030153045.1). GTDB lineage: Bacteria > Bacteroidota > Bacteroidia > Flavobacteriales > Flavobacteriaceae > Flavobacterium. The sequence goes on along the minus strand of JASLID010000038.1, from coordinate 95,683 downwards.
TGTTAAACTCTTCTGTAGTTTACAACCAAGCTACTGGTAAAAATGATACTGTTGCTGGTTTTCGTAATACTTCAAATGTTGTTGAATTCGTGAATGCAAATTCGGACATTAAATACGATTCGACTTATATCGCTAAGAAAGATTTACCAGTTGAACACGCTGAAGCATTATTCAATACTGCTCAAGGTGCTATTTATGGTCCATATATGTTTGGTGATTACTACTGTGTTTCTAAATCATTAGGAAAAAAAGCAGGAGTTAACGCTAAAGCAAGTCACATTTTACTTTCTTACAAAGGTGCTCCAAGAACACAAGCAACAAGAACTAAAGCTGAAGCACAAGCTAAAGCAAATGAATTGTTAGCGCAAATACAAGCAAATCCAAGTTCGTTTACGATGTTGGCTTTCACAAATTCTGATGATAGTTCTAAACAACAAGGTGGTGATTTAGGTTATTTTTCAAAAGGACAAATGACTAAAAACTTTGAAAACTTTGTTTTTGGAAATCCTGTTGGAAAAATTGGTTTGGTTGAAACTGAATTCGGTTTCCACATCATCAATATTACAGATAAGCAAGATGGAATCCGTATGGCGACTATTGCTCAAAAAATAATCCCATCAGAAGCTACAAGTGATTCTTATTTTACAAAAGCAACTAAGTTTGAAATTTTAGCTAATGAAAAAGATTTTGCTACTGCTGCGAAAGAAAGTAAGCTAGTAGTTGCTCCTTTGGCTAAAGTATTAGCTTTAGATGAAAACATTCAAGGAGTTGGTCCACAAAGAGAAATTGTTCGTTGGGCATTTACTGCTAAAGAAGGTGATGTAAAAAGATTTAACATTCCAGCTGGACACGTTGTGGCTAGATTGAAAAAAGTAAATGACGCAGGTTTAATGCCTATTGAAGATGCGAAAAATGCTTTCGGAATGAAATTAAGAAATGAGAAAAAAGCAGAATTAATTAAAGCTAAAATGGCTGGAGCAACTTTAGAAGCAGTTTCTAAAGCTACAGGTTCTCCAGTTAAAGAAGCTACAGATGTTGTTGCTGCTGGATCATTTATACAAACTATTGGTCAAGAACCAAAAGTAGTTGGAACAGCTTTTTCATTAAAATCAGGAGTAGTATCGCAAACTATTGCGGGTAACTCAGGAGTGTTTAAGATAAAAGTAAAATCGACTACTAAAGCTCCGGCTGCAACTGATTACAAAGATGTTGTTACAAGATTAAATGGTCAGTCAAGAGGTTCAGTTTCTGGAAGAGTTTATTCGACTCTTAGAAAAGATGCTGATATCGAAGATAATAGAGCACAATTTAACTAACAGTTAAATATTAGATATAAAAAAATCCCGAGCAATCGGGATTTTTTGTTTTTATTACTTTAAGGGAGTTTTTATAAAATCATTTCTTTATAAGGAATTACAATTTCATAGCCTCTCGATTTAAAATAATCGCTTGGGTCTTCCTTAGAGATCACTAAAACAAAATCCCCGCCCCAAGCACCTAAGCTTTTAATCACACCGTTAAAATCATCAAACAAAGCTTCTTTTACGGTTTGTATTTCAAGGATATTGCTCAATTCAATTTCGTGTTTTTGCAATTCTAAAGCAAAAACTTTAGGTTCAGTTGTATTAATTACAGCCTCTGTTATTTTATTAATCCGTGGAATAGATTTACTTATATTACCTTGGTTGTTGTAATAATTGGCAATAGCCTGTTTACTACTTTGCTTTTTGTTGAGATAAACAAAATGAATCTTATCAGAAAAAGATGGATTAAAATCGATTGAAGTGACAACTGGTTTTTCACGAACCAACTGATAAATGATAGGAGAGTTGTTTTGTGCGCAAGCAATATCGTAACCACTGCCTCCAAAACTGTTTTTAAGCAGCGTAAAAGCATTAATAGTTAACCATTGCGCAATATTGTTAATTAAGGTTGAAGAAGTGCCTAAACCCCAAAATTTAGGAAAAGTCAATTGTGTTGTAATAACATAACCATTTGAATTTTCGATAAAATCAGAATTTAGCAAATAAGCTTCATGCAGAATTTCTATTAAAGTATTTTTGATGCTCTGATTCGTATCGAACCCTTCTTTTTCAATTATAGCAGAAAATGGGATTTCAGCTTCAAACCAAATGCTTCCGTCAGAGTCATAACTCGTCCATACAATGGTTTTGTTTTTACCATCTTCAACAATTAAATTTTGTCCGAATTTTGTAGGTAATGCTAATGCTTTTGCTCCGTCAAGAACAAGGTATTCGCCTGTAATAAGTAATTTTCCGTTACTGTAGAATGTTTTTTTCACTTTCCAATTTTTCTAGCCCCGATAGCAATGGAAATCCTTTTTATTTTTTCTTTAAAAATGAAAAGATTGCAATGAATAGCGGGAAATAGCTCTAAATATTATTTTCTCAAATTTTCAATAAAATCAACTACTGCCGAATGGGAAGCGGTATTTTTTTCAAAATATTTGACTACTTGTTTGCGTTCGTCTTCGGTAGCATGAAATTGATTTAAAATATTCATTAAATGCATTTTCATATGTCCTTGCTGGATCCCTGTTGTGGTAAGAGAGCGTAATGCTGCAAAATTTTGTGCCAATCCAGCCACTGCTACAATTTTCATTAAGTCTTGAGCTGATGGTTTGCCTAACATTTCGTGAGCGATTTTTACCATAGGGTGCAAACTGGTTAATCCACCAACAGTTCCTAGTGCTAATGGGATTTCCATCCAAAAGGTAAAAACACCATTTTCAATTTTAGCGTGAGATAAGCTAGCATATTTTCCTGAACGGGAAGCATAAGCATGCACTCCAGCTTCAACCGCTCTAAAGTCGTTTCCGGTAGCTAGTACCACGGCGTCAATTCCGTTCATGATACCCTTGTTGTGTGTAACGGCTCTATAAGGTTCGATTTCAGCAATTTTTACAGCGCGAATAAATTTTTCGGCAAATTCTTGCGGGTTGTCAATGTGTTTTTCAATCAGGTCGTCTACTTTGCACGAAACTTCAGCTCGAACCACACAATTAGGGACATAATTAGATAAAATACTCATTAAGACTTGAATGTCTTTTTCTAAATCTGAAAATGAAATCCAATTTTTAGCTTCTTCCTTTAGTGTTTTGGCAAACTGCTCTAAGCACGAATTGATAAAATTGGCGCCCATTGAGTCCTTGGTTTCAAAAGTGGCATGAAGCTGATAATAATTTTCAAGATCTTCGGTTTTGTCGCGAAGTTCAATATCCAGAATTCCTCCACCTCGTTTTTGCATGTTTTTGGTAATGCTTTCGGTGTCGGTATATAGTTTTTGTTTGATGTCATTAAAAAACGACACTAACTTGGTTTTATCTCCATTAAAAATAAAATGTACTTGACCAATTTTTTCGGTATTGATTACTGTTGCTTTAAATCCGCCACGAGAAGCCCAAAATTTAGCCGATTTAGAAGCGGCTGCCACAACCGAACTTTCTTCGGTTACCATTGGTATAGTATAGCTTTTATCGTTAATGGTAAAATTAGGGGCTACGCCTAAAGGCAAGTAGAAATTTGTAATGGTATTTTCTATGAATTCATCGTGTAGTTTTTGTAACTCCTGATCTGAATTCCAATATTTTTTAATCGTTTTTGTAGCTTCTTCAACATTAGAAAAATGGGTTGTAGCTATCCAGTTTATTTTTTCTTCCTTCGATAATTTCGAAAATCCAGCAATCGCTTTGGTCATGTCGACTTGTGTTAATTGAAATGCAAATATAAGGTTTAGTAGCTTAATTTTGAACTTCGATTTCCTTCAGAAATCACAATTTTATTGTGTTAAGTTTTGCTTTTAACATTATTTAACGTTGGTATGTGCGATTTTTTCACTAAAATTGGAGGTTTTTTACCATAACATAACATGAAAATAGCACAAAAATTACTTTTATTGGTCTTATTCGCTTCGTTTTCAGCAATTGGACAACAGAAAATTACCCTTGAAGAAATTTGGGGAGGAGCATTCAGAACTCAAGGAATGACTGAATTAGAAGCACTAAAGAACACGAATCAATACACGGTTCTTAATTTTGACAGAGCTTCAAAAACATCACAAATCGATTTGTATGATTTTGCCACTTTAAACAAAGTTTCTACATTAATCGATAGCAAAGATTTCAAAGAATTAAACGGAATCGACAGCTATACTTTTAGCAAAGACGAAAAGAAAATTCTGATTGCGAATAATTCGGATCAAATTTTCCGCCATTCATTTGTTGCTGATTATTTTATTTACGACATCGCTACCAAAAAACTTGAAAAATTAGCAGACTATAAAATACAAGAGCCTACTTTTTCTCCTGATGGAACTAAAATTGGTTTTGCTAAAGACAATAATCTTCACATTCGTGATTTAGTTTCAGGAAAGACAACACAAATTACTACCGATGGAAAGAAAAATTCAGTAATTAATGGAATTACGGATTGGGTTTACGAAGAAGAATTCGCCTTTGTTCGCGCTTTCGATTGGAATGCTTCAGCAGATAAGATTGCCTACATTCGTTTTGATGAAACAGATGTTCCAGAATTCTCAATGGATTTTTACAACCAAGGATTGTATCCAACGCAAAACGTATTCAAATATCCTAAAGCAGGTGAGAAAAACGCAGTAGTTTCCCTTCATATTTATGATTTAAAATCGGGAACTACAAAAAAAATCAACTTAGGGAATTATAACGATTTCTACATTGCAAGATTAGAATGGACGAATGATGCCAATACATTAAGCGCACAGGTATTAAACCGTCACCAAGACAACTTAGACTTATTATTTGTTGATGGAAACACAGGAAATGTAAAAGTGGTTTTGAATGAAAAAGACAAAGCGTATGTTGATGTTACTGATAATTTGACTTTCTTAAAAGACAATAGTTTTATCTGGACTTCAGAAAAAGACGGTTTCAACCACATTTACCACTACGATAAATCTGGGAAATTAAAAAACCAAATCACAAAGGGACTTTGGGAAGTAACTAATTATTATGGTTTCGATGAAAAGTCAGGAACTATTTTCTACCAATCGGTTGAAAACGGATCTATAAATCGTGATGTATACAGTATCAAATTAAACGGAAGTGCTAAAAAACGTTTGACAACATTAACTGGAACAAACAATGCTACTTTTAGTCCGAACTTTCAATATTTTATCAATTCATTTTCAAGTGCTAAAAATGCTCCTAAGCATACTTTGAATGAATCAAAAACGGGCAACGTAATTAAAACCATCGTTTCAAATGAAGCTTTGGAAACGAAATTGACAAAATACGATTTACCATCAAAAGAGTTTTTTGAACTAACAACGGAAAAAGGAAACAAGTTAAATGCTTGGATGATTAAACCAAAAGATTTTGATGCTACTAAAAAGTATCCAGTTTTTATGTACCAATATTCAGGTCCAGGTTCACAACAAGTAAACAACGATTGGAATGGTTCTGATGATTATTGGTTTATGATGTTGGCACAGCAAGGTTACATCGTAGCTTGTGTTGATGGTCGTGGAACAGGTTTCAAAGGAGCTGAATTCAAAAAATGTACTCAAAAAGAAATGGGTAAACTAGAAGTAGAAGATCAGATTGATGCTGCTAAACTTTTTGGAACTTATTCTTATGTTGACAAAACAAGGATTGGAATTTTTGGATGGTCTTATGGTGGTTTTATGTCTTCGAACTGTATTTTTCAGGGAGCAGATATTTTCAAAGCAGCCATTGCTGTTGCGCCTGTAACGAGCTGGAGATATTATGATAGTATTTATACCGAAAGATACATGCAGACTCCACAGGAAAATGCTAGTGGATATGATAATAATTCGCCAATCACGCATGTGAGTAAGTTAAAAGGGAATTTCCTTTTAATCCACGGAAGTGGAGATGACAATGTTCACGTACAAAACACGATGAAAATGGTCGAAGCCTTAGTACAAGCCAACAAACAATTTGATATGGCTATTTATCCTGACAAAAATCATGGTATATTTGGCGGGAAAACACGTTTGCAATTGTATACTAAAATGACAAATTTCCTTAAGGAAAAACTATAATAACCAAAAACTAAAACAAATAAAATGAGTGAAACAGCAGTAAAAACAGGACATCCAAAAGGACTTTGGGTATTATTTGGGACAGAAATGTGGGAACGTTTCAACTTCTACGGAATGCGAGCAATCCTTACCTTGTTCCTTGTAAATTCATTAATGATGAAAGAAGAAGATGCTTCATTAATTTATGGAGGATTCTTAGGACTTTGTTATTTAACACCAATGTTGGGTGGATTTATTTCTGATCGTTTTTTCGGAAATAGAAATTGTATTTTATTGGGTGGAATGATGATGGCTGTTGGTCAGCTTTTATTGTTTTGCAGTGCGAGTGTCTTCGGAACAAATTTATCTTTAGCTAATACCTTAATGTGGGCGGCTTTAGGAATCATTATTTTTGGTAATGGATTCTTCAAACCAAACATTTCAAGTATGGTGGGAAGTTTGTATCCAAAACAAGAAAAAAGCAAATTAGATACTGCTTTTACTATTTTCTACATGGGGATCAACTTAGGGGCTTTCTTAGGTCAATTAATTTGCCCAATTGTTGGAGATGTTAAAGATACGGCTGGTGTTAGAGATATTCATGCTTTCAAATGGGGATTCTTAGCTGCCTCGATGGCGATGTTAATTGGAACAGCAGTTTTTTACTTCTTAAAAAATAAATATGTAATTACACCAGAAGGAAGACCTTTAGGTGGATTGCCAAAACACAATGTTTCTGATGATTATGAAGAAGGAGAATCTCAAAAAGCAGTTTTCTCTAAAAATGCATTAATGGGTGCAGTTGCAGCTTTCTTTATTTTAGGAGCCATTTTTCACTATGTAGTTGATCAGAACTGGATTTACACTGTAATTTATTCAAGTGGTATCACATTGGCGGGATTAATTATTTCAGATTCATCTTTAACTAAAGTAGAAAGAGACAGAATCTTAGTAATTTATATTGTTGCTTTCTTCGTGATATTCTTCTGGGCTGCTTTCGAACAAGCAGGTTCATCTTTAACTTTTATTGCAGATAACCAAACCGATAGAAATTTCTTCGGATACAATATGCCACCTTCAATGGTGCAAATTTTCAACGGATTATTCGTAGTTGCTTTTGCAGTTCCATTCAGTATGTTATGGGATTATTTAAGAAGTAAAGACAGAGAGCCAATTTCTCCGGTAAAACAAGCCGTAGGACTAGCTTTAATTGCTTTGAGTTATTTCATCATTGCTTACAATGTAAAAGATTTAGGTAACGACGGATTGTTAGCTATCAAATGGTTAATCCTTTTGTATTTAATTCAAACGGCCGCTGAGTTATGTTTATCTCCAATTGGATTGTCATTAGTTGGTAAATTATCTCCAAAACGTTTCTCTTCTTTATTATACGGAGTTTTCTTCTTATCGAATGCTTCGGGTTATGCATTAGCTGGAACTTTAGGTTCTATCTTACCTGCAACAGGAGACAAATTCAATAAAGCAAAAGAATTAGGAATCGATTTACAAGCAATTTTGGATAAAAAAATAACACCAACAGCAGAACAATTGGCGTTATTGGATAAAAATCAAATTAGTCCAACAAATCCAGTTTTTGCAGGTTTTGAAATTCATAACTTATTCGAATTCTTTATGGTATTCGTTATTCTTTGCGGATTGGCAGCTGTCATTTTAATGGCACTGACTCCAAAATTGAAAAAAATGATGCACGGTGTAAGATAATCACCTATTAAAAAATATTTTTATATCTTTCAGACCTACAAGAGACCCTTGTAGGTTTGTTTTTTTAAAAGCTATTACATTATGTGGAAATCACACCCAAAAGCATTGCCTTATTTGTTTTTATCTGAAATGTGGGAACGTTTCGGTTATTATTTAATGATTGGAATTTTTGCACTTTACTTAAAAGATGTCGAAGCCGGTTTTGCCATGACCGAAAAAGAAGCCTCCGATTTATACGGAACCTTTATCGCTTTGGTATTTCTTACCCCTTTTATTGGCGGATTAGTCGCAGATCGCTATTTAGGTTACCGAAAATCCATTGTCATAGGCGGATTAATGATGGGGGTTGGTTATTTTATGATGGGAATTCATAGTTTACCAATGCTTTATTTTGCCATGACTTTAGTTATTGTCGGGAATGGATTTTTTAAACCTAATATTTCTACACTATTGGGTAATTTTTACAACGACGAGCAATACAAGGAAAAGAAAGACGAGGGCTATAATATTTTCTATATGGGAATCAATGTAGGAGCCTTTATCTGTAATTTCTTTGGAGCAGCTTTACAAATCCTTTTAGGTTGGCAGTATGCTTTTATGGCGGCCGGAGTTGGAATGTTTATAGGCGTTATTGTGTTTTTGTTAGGGACGAAACACTACGGAGATAAAACAGCTAAAAAAGGAATTCAAGAAGGCGATATGCCTTTTTATAAAATCGTTCTTTTTATTTTACTGCCATCAATGGTCTTTGGAATTATTGGATGGTTTTTAAAAGGAGTTACTTCAGATGCAAATACAGATAGTTATATTTTTGGTTCAGATAGTACTGATGCCTTTATCTTTGCCTGTATTCCGGTGATCTTCTTCTACGGAAGTCTTTATGTTAAAGCTAAAGTGGAAGATAAAAGACCAATTGGTGCTTTGTTAACTATTTTTTCAGTGGTTATTTTATTTTGGGCAGTATTCAAATTAAATGGATCGGCACTGACTACTTGGGCTGACCGTTATACAGACAGAGAAGTTACCGGTTCAACACAGACAGTGTTTAGTACATTGGCACAATCAAAAGAGATTACTTATGAAAAAGCTTCAACGGAATTGTACGATGATCAATTTCGTTTGCAAAAAGAAAATGGTGTAGTAAAAAAAGAAATCAACTATCCTTCTTATTTTAGAAATGTTGCAGAAAACAAAAAACCTGAAGAAGGAGCAAAAGTAAGTTTATGGGCTACTAATTTAAGTCAATCCATCAATCCAGGATGGGTAATTATCCTGACACCATTAGTTGTAGCTTTCTTTACTTTTTTACGAAGTAGAAAAAAGGAACCTTCAACACCAACAAAAATCGCTTTTGGATTGTTAATTTCCGCATTATCTGTATTGGTAATGATTGCTGCTGTAAATATGGGTGGCAATGGAACCGAAAAAGTAAGTGTTTGGTGGTTAGTAGCTAATTATGGCGTCATAACAATCGGGGAGCTGTTTCTGAGTCCCATGGGATTGTCAGTGGTGTCCAAATTAAGCCCTACAAACATTACGTCACTAATGATGGGAGGTTGGTTTTTGGCGACTTCAATTGGAAATAAATTAAGCGGCGTTTTAGCCAGTATGTGGGATACGTATGAAGATAAAACCGATTTCTTTTGGATTAACTTCTCATTATTAATGTTTGCTACTTTATTGATGTTTGCTTTGTTAAAACAACTGAATAAAGTCATGAAAGAAAAAGGAATAAATTAAAATATGGAACAAAATTCTACTTTAGAGCAAATACAAAATTTTAAAGGAAAGTACCCAAAACAACTCTGGTACTTATTTTTCAGCGAAATGTGGGAACGTTTCAGTTTCTACGGAATGCGCGGAATGTTGGTGGTCTTTATGGTCAATCAATTAATGATGGATGAAAGAACTGCTAATCTTCAATATGGAGCAACTCAGGCTTTCGTTTACGCATTCACTTTTATAGGAGGTCTTTTTGCCGATAAAATTTTAGGATATAGAAAATCGCTTTTTTGGGGAGGATTGTTGATGATTGCCGGAAGTATTATTTTGGCAGTTGACCCAAAAACTTTCTTTTTCTTCGGAATTAGTTTCACCATCATTGGAACAGGTTTTTTTAAACCAAATATTTCAACCATGGTTGGAAAATTATATAAAGACGATGATAACAGAAGAGATGCCGGCTTTTCTTTGTTTTACGCAGGTGTAAATCTAGGCGCATTGATTGGAGGATATATTTGTATTGCTGTGGCGAATGGAAATATGTTTGCTTCTTTTGTCCCAGTAAACTTACGATGGAATGTAGCTTTCGGATTCGCAGCAATTGTAATGATTGTGAGTTTGTTGACATTTACACAAACACAAAAAAGTCTAGGTGAAATAGGTCTTTCTCCATTAGCCAACATGGAACCTTCAAAAAGAAAAACGTTAGAAGTCATGACTTATGTAGGTTCATTGGTGATTATTCCAATCATCATGACTATGGTAGCCAAAACAGAATACACTGATTATTTCATGTTCATCATCGGGCCTGCTTCGTTGTTGTATTTGTTTTATGAAATGAGAAGTTTTTCATTAGCAGAAAATAAGAAATTATTTGCGGCCTTGGTTTTTATCATTTTCTCGATATTCTTCTGGGCATTTTTCGAACAAAGTGGAGGGTCATTGAGTTTGTTTGCAGCTAATAATTTAGAGAATACAGTTGCTGGAGTAAAATTAGATCCTAACGGAGTTAACAATTCAGCCAACTCATTATTTGTAATTGCTTTTGCAGCATTGGTAGGGATGACTTGGTTATGGATGAACAAAAGAAAAATTGAGCCTAATACTGTTGTCAAATTCGGATTGGCATTTATATTTTTAGCGGGTGGTTTTTATGTGTTTTATTACACTAAATTCTTTGCTGATGCAACTACTGGAAAAACTTCACTAGATTTATTTACCTTTGGATGGTTTGTTATTACCTTTGGAGAATTGTGTTTATCGCCAATAGGAATGTCGGCCATGACGAAGCTTTCTCCGCAAAAAACACAAGCTGTAATTATGGGAATGTGGTTTTTGGCAAGTGCTTACGGTCAGTATTTTGCAGGAATTTTAGGAGCGAATATTGCTGAAGCTTCTGAGAATTCAACCAATTTAGACAAGCTGATGGTGTATGCTGATGGTTACAAACAATTGGCGCTTTATGCACTTGTTGCTGGGGTGGTTTTAATTGTTATTTCGCCATTAGTGAAAAAATTAATGCAGGACGTCAAGTAATTCGGCATTGTTTTTGATTGAAACTATAAAAATTCAGAATCATGAAAAAAATACTTTTTATTTTATTTATTACTCTTGGAGCATTATCTGTCCAGGCGCAAGAAATAAAATGGTTGTCATTAGATGAGGCTTTGGCTAGGCAAAAGAAAGTGCCAAAACCGATTTTTGTGGATGTTTGCACTAACTGGCATGGTCCATGTAAATTGCTTGAGGCAACAACTTATAGAGACGCAGAAGTGGTAGATTTAATCTCTAGAAATTATTATGCAGTTAAATTTAATGCTGAAGGAAATTCTGCCGTAACTTATCGTGGAGAAACATTTACTAATCCAGGTTATGATCCTAATAGAAAGGGAAGAAATAGTGCCCATCAATTAACTAAATATCTTAAAGTTGAAGAGTACCCTTCGATGTTTATAATTGATAAAAAAGGGAATGTGTTAGAGCCAATTGTAGGTTCAAGAACACCTGAGCAGTTATTAAAATTGCTTAGATAATATTTACTAAAATCGTTTATTTAAAATAAAATTACAACTATGAAATCAATAAAATACTTTTTATTTATACTTCCGGTTTTTTTGTTTTTTGGTTTTTCCAAAATGGATAATGCTGTATCAACTTCTAAAGTAGAAACGAACGAAGAAGAATTAGTTTGGCATACCGATGTTAAAAAAGCAATGGAAATTGCTAAAAAAGAAGACAAGCCTTTGTTTTTGTTCTTTACCGGTAGCGATTGGTGTGGTTGGTGTATTCGTTTGCAAAAAGAAGTTTTTAAAACACCTGAATTTACTTCATGGGCAAAAGAAAAAGTTGTTTTGGTAGAGTTAGATTACCCAAGAAGAACACCACAAGCGGATAATATAAAAATGCAAAATGCACAATTGCAACAAATTTTTGCCGTTAGAGGATATCCAACGGTTTGGTTTGTAAAAGCAAATGAAAAAGAAGGAAAAGTCAATTTTGAGCAATTAGGAAGTACCGGTTATGTGGCTGGTGGACCAAATGCATGGTTAGATGGTGCAAATCAAATAGTTTCAAAATATGTTAGTACTAAACCTGCTGGTCCAAAACCAGTGGTTAAGCCTAAGAAAAAAGAAAAAAACTAATTGGCATTTAAACTATAAAATCCCTTTTCATACGTGCTGTGAAAAGGGATTTTCTTTTTTAAGCAAGTTGTTTTCCATGCCAATACGTAGCTTTTGTAATTTGATGCATCAGCAATAAGAATAGTTGGATTGATGGTAGCTAATAATCTTTCTAAATTTACCTTTGGCGAATTCTTCAAAATAATTATTTCTGGTTTAACTGATGTTTTGTAGATACTCGAACTATCAATGACTAATATCTTTTTATGGTTAAAAGTAAAGCAGTTTGTTATGGATCTTCTATCAGTAATGGAACAAAAATTACCTGTAGCGTATGACTGAATCATTTTACTTTCAAAGTTGTCATTCGTTAATGGATCGTTGGTAAATAACTTTATTTCTTTTCCTTTTCGTTCGGCTATTATAGATTTTTTAGTAACATTAAAAACAATAAATTCTGCTTTGTTTTGTGTATTCCATTGGATAATGATGAAAGCGATTTGGAATACTAAAATACTGGTTAGTGCTATAATTGCTTTTGTGAAATTGGGTTTTTTAAACCAAATAATCCATGAAAAAACAATCAAATAAGCCAAGACCATCAAAGTAAAACTCAATGGAATTTCAGTAATTACAAACGATTCGATTGAAGCTACCCAATTGATGAATTTATTCATAAGTGAAATACTAACCTCCACAGATTTTAGCAGCAAACTCGGAGTAATATTAAAATAAGCTAATAACATCATTAATGTTCCTAGCACCATAATGATTGATAAGCAGGGGATAAGCACCAAATTAGTGACAAAGAACAATCCTGGAAATTGATGAAAATAGTAAATACTTAAAGGCAAAGCACCAATTTGTGCGGCAAAAGAAACGGTAAGGATATCCCAAAAATAACCTAGAATAATATTTCTAGGTGTCCATAAATTTTTAAGCATTGGTTGTAACCAAAGAATAAAAAATAAAGCCAAATAACTGAGTTGAAATCCAATGTCAAATAAAAACAAAGGTCTGATTAGTAAGATTAAAAATAAAGAAACGATTGTGGTGTGAAACATATTAGTTTCTCGGTTTAAAAACATCCCTATGGCTAAAAAGCTGAACATAGTTGCAGACCGTACCACCGATGGTGCTAATCCAGCGACCAATGCAAATAACCATAATGAAATAAGAACGATAATTAACCTAGCCGAATTACCAAGGTTGTTTTTCGGAATGGGTTTGAGTAAGAATGTTATAAAAAGCATGATGAACCCTACATGCAATCCAGAAACCGATAAAATATGAACTGCTCCTGCATATTGATAATCACGCAAAACTTCGGGTGAAATGTCTTGTTGTTGTCCTAATATTAAAGCTGCTATAATGGCTAGCTCTTCTTTTTTGAAACCGTTTTTACTTAAATTTTCAATAATTGTATTTCTGAAGCTTGATGTATAATACCATATGTCTTTTACAATATGATTGCTGATTTTTAATTCTGACTTTTCAGTAAATAGTTGCGCATAAATCCCTTTTGTTTCTAGATATTTTCCGTAATCAAACTGGTCCGGATTATTAGGTTTAAAATTTTTGACTAACTGATCGTTAATCAAAAGTCCTGTTCCAGCTACAAACTCTTTCAGAGTCGAATCTTTCTTTATATTTAAAATAATTTTTCCGGTTGCTTTTTTAGAATCTATTTCAAATACTTCTGCAAAATAACGATTGTTGTTTGCTGTGGTTTTGAGTTTTTCTTTTATTCTAATTTTTATGTTATGAGTCCCTTCAAAAGCCTCTGATTGTAAGTAATGAGTTTTTCCGAAACTTTCATTGTGTATTATAGTTGTGTTGATTCCAATGGAAAAAAATAGAGTATATAAAGAGATAGCAAATATCGGGTTTTGACTAAAATTACTTTTTGAGAGGTAAAATGAAATTCCAAAAGCAATAAAAGATATACTAAGAAATCCTAAACCTGTAGCAATAGTTGGGTTTATATAATAAGCAAATAAAATCCCAATTATGAACCATAACGTTATGCGAACAATAGGAAACTGTAGTATCTTCATGTAGGAAAGATACAAATTTGTAAGAAAAAACCTAAAAAATATTTATTCTGTTTTGATTTTTTTAAAAGGTAGTCTTTATTAGAGTAAGTTAAATTGAATGCTATTTTTTTTCTAAGATAGCTATGAAATTTTCTTTTGTGGTAGGCTTTATTATGTAGTCCGTAACTACACTATAGCTTTTTGCTTTTATAATATCTTCTTCAGAGACTGAAGATGTAATGACGTAAATGGTTGTTGGTGTGCTGGTTTTTGGTTTGATTTTGATGTATTCTTCCAAAAATTCCCATCCGTCCATTATTGGCATGAATAAATCCAGAAAAATAATTTCCGGAAACAAATCAGGGTTGTTTGAATTTTCTTTTAGATAGTCAATGGCATCTTTTCCGTTGCCAAAAACGTTAGTCAGTTCGACCAGGTTTGTCTGCGCTATTATCCTCTTTGTTAAGTAAACAATAATTTCGTCATCATCAACAAGCATAAGAGTTTTTAAACGATTCATAATTTTAGTTTTTAATTCAAGTAGTAAATATTTTCATTCACTATTGTAATCTTCTACAAAGATATGATTTTCAGTAGTAATGACCTTTGTGAAAAAAGGACCAATATTTTTTCTTAAATAATATGTTTCTTAAGGCTTAATCATTATTTTGGAGGGTGATTTAATATCATCCAAAACAGACCAAGATCTTTAATTGTATTAAAAAAATTAACGCTTTCAACAGGTTTTACTATATAACTATTAGCGCCTAATTCATAGCATCGTGTGACATCAGGGTCTTCTTTTGAAGAGGTCAGCACGACTATAGGAATTATTTTATGATTATCATCAGATTTTAATTTTTCCAATACTTCGATTCCTGAGACTTTAGGCATTTTAAGATCCAGCAGAATTAATTTTGGATGCTTCTGGATGTTACGAGTAGCATAAGCCCCTTTGCAATATATAAAATCCAGCGCTTCTGCACCATCCCTAACATGAAAGATGATATTAGTCAGTCCACCTTTTTTGAGCGCATGCATCGTAAGCATCGCATCATCCACGTTGTCATCCGCAAATAAAATTTCAACATCATTGTAGTTCATATTGTTTTGATTTAAGAGTTAATATTTGGTAAGCTGAAATAAAAACTTGAGCCTTCGTTTAACTTCGATTCGGCCCAAACCGTTCCGTTATGACGGTGTATTATTTTATCGACAATAGCTAAGCCAATTCCAGTTCCTTCAAATTCGTTCTGAGAATGCAGCCTTTGGAAAACGCCAAAAAGCTTATTGTAATATTGCATGTCAAATCCGGCTCCATTGTCTTTTACATAGTAAATAGTAAGATTGTCTTTTGGATAAGATCCTACTTCAATTCGGGCTTTCGGGTTGTGTTTTGAAAATTTTATGGCGTTTGAAATTAAATTGACCCACACCTGTTTGATCAATGATTGTGTCCCTTTCGATGGTTGAAGCTCGTTTACAATGAATTCAATTCCATCAGAATTTCCAATCATTTCTTCTTCAATAACTGATTTGACAAGATTGGTCATGTTTATTTCGGAAGTGGTTAATGCCGTTCTCCCTAATCTCGAAAAGGCGAGTAGGTCGTCTATGAGTTCCCCCATTTTTTTTGAATTTTTTTGAATGGCATCAAGAGCGTTTTTTCCTTCGATATCCATATTTGAGGAATAATCGTCTTGTAAAATTCTTGAATACCCGCTGATGGCTCTTAGAGGAGAACGTAAATCGTGGGACACGGAAAAAGAAAACGCTTCTAGTTCTTTATTTACGGTCAAATATTGTTCTTCCGAATTTTTTAATTTGGTAATATCCGTTTCAACAAATACTAATTTATTCAATTGTCCTTCCTGGTTGAAAATAGGAGTTAGGGTTGTTTGTATCCACAATTGATCTTGATCTTTAGTTGGTGTAGCATTTTCGTAAGTAACCGACTTTTTTTCATCGATGGATACTTTAATCAAATTCACTATATTATCATTTCCGCTCACGTCAAAAATATTTGTGCCTCTTTTCTTTTTGTATTCTTCGAGCGATTTCCATCCGAAGAGTTTAGAGAACCCTTCATTAAACCACTCGATATTTCCATTAGCGTCAGTAATAAATACACCATTAGCAGTTTCTCTCGCTACAATGGAAAGCTTCTCGAGTTCCTTATTGATTTCTTCCACTAAAGATTTTTGTTTTTCAGCTTCATTTTTCTGGTTCATTACTTCCATCGTTCTTTCTTGAACAGTCAGTTCCAAAAGTTCTTTGTCTTTTCGTAATGAAGCAGTACGCCAATGATTGATGCTAAATAATAATAAGAAACTCCCCAATCCGTATATGCAATAAGCCCACCAGGTACGATACCAGGGAGGAAGTACTTTAAAGGTGTATGTAATGGGTGTACTCCATATTCCATCTGGACTTTGAGCTTTGAGTTTAAACGAATAATTGCCTTCGTAGATGTTACCAAATGTAGCCGTGGTTTTGTCTGTTATAGGGCTCCATTCTTTGTCATAACCTTCTAAAATGTATTGATAACGAACCATAAAAGATTTTGCAGGTTCTGTTGCAGCAAAATCAAAAGTGACATTGTTGTGATTTGAAGGAAGTATTAGATGTACTGGAATAGGATAAAATGGAGCAATACTGTCAAAACGTATATCTGCATATTTCTCTCGCATGTTGTTCTTTTCTTCTGGCGAAAGTGCTCTCCCGAAGGTGGTTATTTCTTCTACAATATTTGGAGCTATAGTTTTCGAATTGTCTTTTTCCTTAGCTTTTGATGAAGAGGAGAGTTCGCTCCAGCAAATATTTTCTTCATTTATTTTAATGGAATGAATAAAGACATTAGGCGGTTTGAGATTGTGGTTTGCGCTAATTGAAGGGTCGAATCGAATGAGTGCGGTTTTATCATCCCCTGTTCCAATCCAGATAATTCCTTTGCGGTCTATAAACATGGCTTGTTGACCTCCATTTACATCCTTTATGGAATGCCCAGTTTGTTGATTGTAGATATCAAAAACTGGAATTTGTTTTTTAAGCTCCTCGTTGGTTTGGGAGTTGCCGCCGGGAATAATAATGCTTCTGTTTCTGCCCGAAGGGGTTTTAAAAGTAAGGTTGCAAATGCCTTTATTGGTTCCAATCCAAATTTTACCGTTTTTATCTTCCAAAATCTGTGTGACTACATTGTCAGGAAGCCCTTGTGTTACGGTGTAACTTAGAATAGATTTTCCATCAAAACGAGATATTCCTCCGCCGGCTGTTGCAAACCAAAGATTACCGCTTTTATCTTCGAAAATATTGACTACAAAATTATCACCCAGTCCTTGTTTGGTAGTATAATTCGTGAAATATTTTTTATCTGCGCTAAGTTTTGAAACTCCAGCTCCTTGAGTTCCAAACCAAATGTTTCCAGCCTTGTCTTCTTTGATGGCCCAAATAGCACTGTTCACCAATCCTTGAGCTGTAGTATAATTGGTAAATGATTTTCCATCACTGTTTAGTAGGGCAACGCCACCATCAGTCCCAAACCACATGTTGCCGTTTCTGTCTTTAAGAATTCTTCGTACTACATTGTCTGGAAGCCCCTGATTTGTTGAGAAATTTGTAAATGATTTGCCGCCTTTATCTAGTCTTGATATTCCGCCACCATCGGTCCCAAACCAAATATTTCCATTGTTGTCTTCAACAATACTCAAAATAACATTGTTGGCCAGACCTTGTGCAGTATTGTAATTCACGAAGAATTTACCATCTGAAGTTAGTTTGGAAACACCGCCTCCATAGGTCCCAAACCATAGGTTTTTGTTTCTATCCTCATTGATACTAAATATAGTATTATAGGCAAGGCCTTGAGCGACAGTATAATTTGTAATGGATTCCCCATCTCGGCTAAGCAACGACACCCCTCCGCCGTAAGTGCCAAACCAAAGATTGCCGTTTTTGTCTTCCGTAATGCTTCTTACATCGTTATTGGCAAGCCCTTGATTAGTGGTGTAATTGACAAATGGATTTCCACCCGCTATTTCAATTGAAGGGTTATAAAGACTGACTCCATTACCTTGGGTTCCAAACCAAATATTTCCATTTTTAGCTTCTTTCATGCAGAAAATGTAGTTGCTTAGAAGTCCTTGAGCTGTTGTGTAATTTTTAAATTCTACTTGATTTGGAAGTTTTCTTTTTTGATCCCGATTCATTTTCGATATTCCACCACCATTGGTGGCAAACCAAAGATTACCTCTCTTATCTTCCATTATACTTGTGACAATATTGTTTATTAGTCCGTCTGTAGTTTTGAAATTTGTGAATTCTGTTAGTTGTGAAGATTTATTGTTATTGTTTTTATCTAGTCTAAATGCTCCGGCTCCAGCAGTTGCAAACCAAAGGTTTTCATGTTCATCTTCAATAATTATCATAACACTACTGTTTGACAGCTCTTTGGATGTTGTGAAATTGGTAAAACTAATTTCTTCAGTTTTCAGCTTTCTTTTATTGAAATCAAGACGTGACACTCCATTTTTTTTAGTTCCTACCCAAATATTTCCATTTTTATCTTCTACGATACATCTAATTACATTGCTTGAAAGCCCTTGCGTAGTGTTGTAATTTGTAAATGTTTTTCCATCATAAAATGACACTCCACCACCGTCTGTACCAAACCACATATTCCCTTTTTTATCTTCCGTAATACAGGCAACAACATTATTTGCTAATCCTTGTGAAGTAGTGAAATTTGTAGAGACTTTCCCGTCATATCGAACGACTCCGCCACCATCAGTCCCAAACCAAAGATTGCCTTTGGAATCTCTGTACCCACAAAAAACACCACTCAATGGAAGTCCTTGTTCTGTATTGTAATTCTGCATTTGAACAAAAAAGCCTGCAGGTTTTGTTTCAGGGGGTAAAAGAGTAATGGTTTTTAATCCATTTTTAGCTTGTTGGATAAATGAACCGCCTTTTTTTTGAGGAATTATAATGAATTGTGGAGGTGAGTAATGAATGGGTTTAATTGTAACTGGCTTGCTTGCTGAAATAATTTCTGGAGGAATGGAAGTTTCGGTTTTTGTTACTTCTGATGATTCATTTTCTGAGTTTGATTCAGACTTATTTGTACAGCAGATATTGAAGAAAAAAACAACCATAAAAATAGCCATTGCACCTTTTTTTATGAAGGCTTTAAAAGTATTTTTTTGATTGTATTTTTTTGTATTCATGTTTTTAAATATTGAAATGAAACAAATAAATGACCACTGAACTTAAGAATCAATGTTTGGTAAGCTGAAATAAAAGCAAGATCCTTCGTTTAATTTTGATTCGGCCCAGACCGTTCCGTTATGACGGTGTATTATTTTATGGACAATGGCCAAGCCAATTCCAGTTCCTTCAAATTCCTCCTGAGAATGCAGTCTTTGGAAAACGCCAAAAAGCTTATTGTAATATTGTATGTCAAATCCGGCTCCGTTGTCTTTTACATAATAAACGATAAAATTGTCTTTTGGATAAGATCCCACTTCAATCCTGGCTATCGGGTTGTGTTTTGAGAATTTTATGGCGTTTGAAATTAAATTTACCCACACTTGTTTGATTAATGTCTGAGTGCCTTTTGCTGGTATAAGTTTATTTATGACAAATTCTATTTCGTCTGAATTTCCAATCATTTCTTCTTCTATAACTGATTTGACAAGAGCGTTCATGTTTATCTCGTATGTAGTTAATGCCGTTCTACCCAATCTGGAAAAGGTGAGTAGGTCGTCTATGAGTTCCCCCATTTTTCTTGAATTGTTTAGAATAGCACTAAGTGCGGTTGTTCCTTCCTCATCCATATTTGAGGAATAATCTTCCTGTAAAATTTTTGAATACCCATTGATAGCTCTTAGTGGAGAGCGTAAGTCGTGAGAAATTGAATAAGAGAAAGCTTCAAGTTCTTTATTTACGGCCAAATATTGTTCTTCCGAATTTTTTAATTTGGTAATGTCTGTCTCAACAAATACTAATTTGCTTAATTGTCCTTGCTGGTTGAAAATAGGGGTTAGTGTTGTTTGTATCCAAAGCTGGTTTTGACTTTTGGTTGGCGTGGAGTTTTCATAAGTAACCGATTTTTTTTCATTGATAGATTCGTTAATCAAATTTGCTATATCTTCATTTCCGCTCACTTCAAAAATGTTTTTTCCTCTATTTTTCGTGTATTCTTCGAGCGATTTCCAACCAAAGAGTTTAGAAAACCCTTCATTAAACCATTCGATATTTCCATTGGCATCTGTAATAAATACGCCATTCGCGGTTTCTCTGGCTACAATAGAAAGCTTTTCGAGCTCCTTGTTTTTTTCTTCAATTATTTTATTGGCTTTTGTTTTTACAATAAAGCGATTGTAGAGTAATAGTGAAAGTAAGAACACTAAAACAATACTGGCAATTAAATAGTTTCGAGTTGTATTTTGTTGTTTTAATTTGGCTTCCTGCAGTTCCTGATTTTTGTTGAGCAGGCTAATTTCCTTATCCTTACTTTCAGATTCAAATTGTATTTGTGATTTAATCAGAGCTTTTGCCTTTTCTTCATTCAAAATACTATCTGAATAATTTTCATATAGTAAACGGTTTTTATACGCTTTTTCAAAATTATTTTGAGCCAAATAAATTTCTGAAAGCAATTGATAATATTTTCTTATATGCCCAATGTAGTTGTTTGCTTTGGCTATTTTTAAATATTCATTTGAGATTTCCAGAGCTTTATCATATTGCTTGATTTCTTTGTATGTGACAATAATAGCACTCAACGTTAAAAGCATAAAGTCGACATTGCCTGTTTCTTTGAGTGTTTCATACGCTTCTAAATAATAGTTTAAAGCAAGAGTGTGTTTTTTTTTAGCGTAGTACGCTTCGGCTATATTGCTTAGATTTATACTTGTATTTAATTTGTTTTTAAGTTTTTGAGTTATTTTTAAGGATTGGTTAGAATAATCTAATGATTTCTCCAAGTAAGCATCTGAAGGGGAGATTTTATTTAATCCAAGATATAAATTGCCTATATTCAATAATGAGAGGCTAATTCTTTCCTGATCATTACTCTTTTTATAATATTGTAAAGTCGTAGTGTATAAAGCCAATGCTTTTAGAGAATACATGGTGTCCTTTAATATCCAAGCTCTATCAGCATTGACGTGACCCATTACCATTTGACACGTGGTTGCTTTAGGTGTGTTTCCGAGGGCTGTGTATAAATTGAAGGACTTGGTAAAATTGTCGATTGATTTCTGGTAATTATCAATGTCTTTATAAATGTATCCCAGTTCAAAATAGGATTTGGCCAAACCATGTTTATTGTTGAGTTGTTCAAATATCCGTAAACTCTGAATGACTTTGTTGAGTGCGAGTAAATTATTGTCTTGTGTTCGGTAAATTTTGGTGAGTGCCAAAAGCGCTTCGGCTTCCGCTTTTGGGTACTTGATTTTACGTGAAATACTTATGGCTTGTAAGGCGCTTGTTTCTGCTTTTTTTATATTGTATTGAACCAATTCATAACTTAAAAGTGCTAATGCATTTGCTTTACTACTATCGGTTGAAGCAGTTTTTATATAGTTTTCAAGCGAGTCTCTTTTTTTTAAATTTTGCGCAACTATTCCGCCTTGCATTAATAAAACACAATAAACAAATAGAAACAATATATAATCGAAAAATCGAAATGTGAAAAAACATAAATCGAAATGTGATTTTTTTTGACAAATATAACAAAAGGCACTACACGAATGTAATGCCTTTTTAAATATAGTTTAATCACTAATTAACCAACGTTTAAACAGAACTTTACCGCCTCACCATCAAGTAACTGCTTTGTGCCTTCCAAATTGTTCTCATATATGTGAACATTACCCAAAAACAAGGTTATAGACCTCAATGGCACGTCAATCTGCTTACTTATCAAGTATAAGTGGTATATATCGGCAGGAAGCCCGAGATTTGCGTCTGAGCTACGTTGATAAGCACTCACAACCAACTTACCGTTATCGATTTGAAACTGTATCAAACTAAGGCAAGGATGCTGATTACTCTCGGTGTTGTTAGAACCAAGAAACAAAACATAATTCTTTGATTCTCGCTTCTCCTTGTTAATCTTATCGATAAGCTTTGGTAGTTGCTCAAAGTAAGTTGGGTAGCTATTAACCAATATTGAACCGCAATAGTCCCACCAGTTAACCCCAATCTTTCTGTACTCTTCTACAGAACGCTCACCAGCAATAAACAAATCAAGCTCTTCTTTTAGCTTTTTTCTTGCCACTGGGTGACTTTCAAAGATTTCTAGTAAGTCAATAGGTTTTAATACTAAAACTTCGTTTAAAAGCGATAAAATCGCCCCTTTTTTATTATTCTTGCTTTTTCCCTTGGTTAAAACCTTATTTATAATTTTATGATACTTATTCATTTTTTGATTGATGATGATTATATTTGCACCTCTCACGATAATTATAAAACATACAAAAGCCAGCAATAGAAGACATTTGTCCTCCAACGCTGGCTTTGTGCTAAAATATAATTACCGTGAGAAAGTATTTATTTTGTTGGAGGACTTTTTTTATTCATTCCTCCTATGAATTTTTTACTTATTCAGCCTTTTTGCTGCAATAGATACATTATGGGCTGATGTCCAGAAGTAACCTAATAATGCAGCTCCAATTACATAAATGAAATTTTGCCAATATGCATCGCTTACTAAATGCTCAATTAACCCTGTTGACTTGTCAAGAATTACAGCCAGTAACCAGCCGATAAACGCCCAATTTTTTTTGAAAAAGTTTGCCATTTTATATTAATTTAATTAGTTAAAAAGTATTACCGGTACACTTTCTCCATAGGTTTGTATCATAACAATAATAAAAACCTGTTGAATCCATATACACCTCGCCTTTTATTCCGGCTGCCGTAGATGATGATGGAGCTGAACTTCTAAGAACTGGAATTCGACCATTAGCATCTACAAAATCAAGATTCCTATTTGTAGTTAAATCTTGAATTCCTAAAAGTACACTAGCTGGTCCTGATGGATAATTAATTCTAAGATTTCCATCCATCATATCAAGTACGCTATTACCCGCAGGATTCTTTACCGTTACCACATTATCTGCTGAATAGATACTTGCATAAGCAGTCTGAGAAACATCATATAATTCTATACCTGAATCAAATTTAGGAGTATGTACAAACTGCTTTATTCCAGAAATACCTTGATTTCCTGTCAAATTCACAACCGCATTTGTTAAAGCTACAGTTCCGCCTGCATCAGGAAAGTTATAACCTCTATCTGCTGTTAAATTATTAAAACTTAAAACAGCATTATTACCAGTATTACTTGATACGGTAAACATTTGCTCATTGTCGAAAGCATTATAAATAGTAAATTCTGAATCATCTACCGCTAATACCGCTGGACCGTCATTTGATGGGTCGTATAAGGCTATACCATTAGTAAAATTCGGGGTATTTTCTAACAACGCAAAAGTACCATCTGCATTAGGCATAGTATAACTTCTGTTTCCTGTAATCCCATCCGCATTAAAAAATACATTAAATCCTGAGTTATTTGAAAGCCCAAAAATATTATAACCTAAATATGAATTAGCAAAAAATTGATTGTCTGTTATTTGTAAATTTCCATAATCTGCATTTGGTCCATCATAAAGGTCTAATTGAGGGACTTTTATCCTTTGACTAAAATTAGTGAAGCTAGGGCTAAATTGAACTTCGTTTGAATAAGTAGCATCGCTGGATATTATTATCTGTTGATCTGCACCAAAAGTATGACCTTGATAATAGTCTCCTTGAAGTCTACCAATATTTATTCCAGTTTCAGGATCAGCTGTAATATTTACTGTTCCGAAATTATCTATTCCAATATCTGTAGTAGAAAAATTAAATGTTGAGAAATTATCTGCATTGTGATTTACTTGAAATTGCCCTGATGAATTACCTGTAGAAAGAGTTCCTCCTGTAATAGTACCATCTTTTGCAACTGAAAAAGTTTCTGTTCCACTATTCTTTCCTGAGAATAGTTTTCCTGTAGATAATCCTCCTCCATTAACAGATACTCCCTGACCTGCACCATTATTATTTACTTCAATACCTTTTCCAGTTGAATCGTTTGATGTATATAAACTGGAACCTGAGGAGGCATTTCCTATTTCAATACCTCTACCAGTATTACTATTACTTATATTAATACCTCTTCCTGTACTACTATTAGTTAGTGCTATTCCATAACCTGCTCCCGTATTTGCAACTGTCAAAGCACCATTTAAACCACTCACAGAATTACTTAAAGAAATTCCATTAGTAACTGGATTAGTTGTATTGGTGAAAGTTAATATCCCTGTTTTAGTTTCATTACCTGTAGTGTGTAGCACTCCTGAGTCATTAGCTTTTAGAGCTAAAGCATCAAAAACAGCGTTTTGACTTGGAGCTATGGTAGTAGCGCTATTATTAATAAAGTCGCCTACCGTGTATTCAGATAAAGCAACTGTACCGCTTAGATTAGGTAAAGTATATTCTCTATTTGCCGATAAATCCCAAGCTTTAAATCGCGCTTCATATTGAGGCATCTCTAAAGTGCTGTTGTAACTGGCAAATTTTAATTGCCCCACATTAGCACCAAATACATCACCCCAAATAAATTGCCAAGGTTTTAAATATATACTTCTTGAAATCAAACTTGGACTAGAATAATCGGGTCCTACTACGGTAGATGCATCGGCTGCAAAATTAACAGAGCTTGTACTTCCAGTAGAAACTCTAGTTTCTCCTGTAAAATTCTTATTACCTGGTATCGTTTCATCACCTGTCTTATGCACCAAATTAGCATCAGTTGGAACTCCCGCTAAGAAATCTGATTTTTTTACACGTTTTACAATGTTACTAGAACCCGCAACTAAAACACTATCAGAGGCGACTCCAACAGGCAAATTAGTTAGTTTTAATTGTGAATTGATTGTCTGCACTTGTGCAGTCATACTTACCGTTATTAACAGCAATAAAATACTTAAATACTTTTTCATACTTATTGAATTTCTATATTAGTTTCTTCTAAAATTTCGTAGTTAGCCCAGTTGTTCGAGTCATCTCCTCCTCTGAAAACAGCTGTAACAAACTTGATGTCACTTGCATATCCCTTAACAACATCGTTAGGTTCCAATACAGCCATATTAGTGTTGCTAGGATGCTTGAAAATTTGCAGTTTTTTTGCACTTGGCAATTGGTTGTCAATTAATTGTTTTAAAACAATTTTTGCGCATCCTTCGGGGATGCCTTTGTCCACTAAATCGTGGAGTTGTTCATTTGAATAATTCATAATTTATTTAAAAATCTAATTGGTTAAGAATATCGTAACTAGCCAACTGAGTGGGGTCACCGCCTTGAAAAACCCCCTCTATATACGAGTTTTCAACAATGCCTTTTACATAATCGCCCTCTTCTAATATTGTCATGTTCTCTCCAGTACGCTTAAATATTTGTAGTTGCCCTGGTGCGTAAATTTTTGCTTTTGCAAATAGACTTGCATGTGCATTTACATCATTTACGTGATCATTAAAAGGAGCTAAAAACTCACTTAAGCCAGTAATTGCACCAATTGCAATTCCTTCGGTTTTATGGACAAAACTGTCCAATGTATCCCAAAACTGTGCTTGTGTTGGAATTAAACCAGTTTTAAACCAGTTTTTTATCGTTGCTAAATCTTGTTGTGCCATTATACTCCAGTGTATTTAATGAAATGAACTACTCGGTAAGGATTCATAATAGACAACGGATTATTTGTTGTGTCAGGAGACAAATAATCATTTGTTGTACCTCCAACTGCATAAGGTTTACTTGTATTCAATTTAGCAGGAAGCTCTGACGCTGAAATTTTGCGCTGGCGCGTTCCGGCTGCTGTACCTAGAACATTCAAGTTATAATTAATAAAATCACCATTTGTTGTACCATCATATGCTGGGTCTTGACCTATTGGCATTTTACCTCTTAAGTCAACATACTCAATCCAGCCCGCAGGAATTAAATTTAATGCTTGACCCCAAATAGCAATCATTCCAACAGGAACGTTTGCAAGCGGCCTTGATTCTAAATCCTCAATTCTTTGAATTAGAAGTTCTATTGTAGTTTTATCCTCTTTTAAATCTAAAGCTTCAGGTATGTCTTTGGTTTTAAATCCTTGCTTAAAATCAGCCCAATTTAACTGACCAACACCAACACCAAAAGTGACATATCTTCTATAAATAACATCGTTAGAATTGGCATCTTCAAACTCCAATTGCTCGATATCTTCTTTTATAATAACCGTGGTCTGTACAGGTCCACCTTGAAAAAGAAATACCTCACCATTGATATAAACACAGCCATTGGTAGCGTTAGGACCAACAGTCGTACATCCTGAAATAATACCTAAGTTCCCTACAATATCACCGAGAAGATTAAAGACAGAATATGCGTTTTGCATTTCATCTAAAATTTCGGTGTCCAATGGAAACCCAATGCTTTGATTAAAATTTAACTTATTCATATTGGTCGAATTTGATACCTTTTTGAGGCTAACTTGTAAAACTTAATAATTGATTCTATTTTGTAAAATTGGGTTGCAATGATATCAGCAGGAATAAAAACAATAAAGTCGGCTCCGGTTCCCACATATTCAGCATTACGATATATGAACATTTTCCCTAAATAGACTGGTTTGTTTTCAGCTCGAGTATAAATGTATTTTCTAGGGAACGAGTTACCCTCTTCAAAATAAATTCTACGTTCCTGCGGGTCTAATGTGTCATTCAACGCTTTTCTAAACTTGCAAACCTGACCCGTATGATTGATTTTATACCAATCTGCCTCTCGCTTCAATTTCCATTGATAGTGTAATCTTTCAATTGGAAAAAGAAGAGCCTGAACAAATGCCGACATTTTAGGCTTTCGCAAAAAAGTAGGCAGTAGCAGGATTGCTAATTTGCTATAATTGATATTATACCACATAGGTCACATTGTCAAAATTTTCTATTTCAAAATAGCCAGCCATTGGAATTGTTTTTACCGAAATACCCACATAATCCGTGAATTCATCATTAACAACATCATAATAACTTGAATTGGCTAAAACGATATGCGCATTAATTACACCTGGTACTTCTCTTAATTTTTCAATCAAATCATTTAGTACCAGCTCACCATTAAATGGTAAGTTTTTCATATACTCTTTGGTTGCCGTTTCAATAGGTTTACCTGCATTTACAATAGAGTTACCATTTGCATCAATTACCAGTGGATCACGATAGATGACCATTGTTAATAAAAGTTTATCAGCTGGATTATTGATCACATTGATTTTCACTCCAGCATACTTTATTTCTTTCATGTATTGCTCAAAACTTTCTAACTGTGGTTCTGATATCGGAGCGAGTTCGCCATCAGTTTCTGAGGCTATTTTAATTACTAATCGATTGGATTCTTGCGATTCTTTTACAGAGCAATATTTTACAATTTTGGAAGCTTCGATTTGTTCGTCTGTAAATCCCTCATTATTGAATTTGTCATTATCAGTAAGTAAATCAAAGCCGTATTGAAACGATAAAGCCATATTACGATACCAAGGTGGCGTACCGCTTTTTTGTTCGTATAAAGCCGTGTCGATTTGTTTAGCATGTATGTCAAACAATATTTCAAGCGTCCAAATAGCCAATGCTACTATATAAGTAAGTAACCTGTAAATAGATACTTTACTTGTAGAGTTCAAATCTTGCAAATCGGGATGATTTGTAATGTTCTCTAATATTTCCTGATGTATTATTGCTATTTCTCTTGCCATTTTATCCAACTATAAATGTTGATCCAATTTTCATAAAGCCGATACCGATTTCAGTTTCGTCTTGTATATATTTTATTGCCGTTGCTGGCAAAATTTCTTTGTCAGTGTAATAATTCAAAATGTCTACGTCCTTTTTTGTATTGTCCGGAACAATCAATTTCTCTCCAGGAGAAAGGCTATCCGTAATACTTAAATTATTTTCCGATGCAAAATCAAACAGGCTCTCGATGTCACCAGTGTTTTGTATTGCAAAATCCAATAAGGACTGATTATGAAATATTGTTTTTTGCATTGCTTTTAAGTATTCGGTTTTCTTTTTTTAACTCGATTATTTCCTGCTGTTGTAGCTTGACTTTTCTTGCCATTAACTTGATTTCTTCTTCTAGTAAATCAACCTTTCGCATCATTGAAGCTTCGAATTCTTTATACCTGGTCTCGTATCTATTTTTAAGGTCATCTAAAATCTCTTTATAATGCCCGGACAGTTTTATATCATTTTCAATAGCGATTGTCGCTGTCGATTCTTTAGCTTGGACAATTTCAGTTTTTAGTTTTTCGACTTCCTGTGTGTATTTACTTTTCGCAAAAAGAAGAGTAAAATATCCTGTGCCGCCAATTGCTGTTATTAATGTCCCAATGGCCAAAAGAATGTTGATCATTTAATTGTCTTTTAAAAATTGATTAAACCTTTGTTCAATTGCTGTAAATTCAGCTGTATTATTTAATAGTACTGTTTGCCCCGATTGTGCTGTAGCCGACCCCGTTGTGGTTACTGTGAAACTCATATTTTGACAAGCGTTTATAAAATCACTTAGCAATTTTTTTAAAGTTTCAGCTTCCTTTTTTAATAAAAAACCATCTTGGTCAATCCTAAATTGAACACCTCCGATTTTTAATTCTAAACTTTCAATTTCAGAGTAAGACTCAATGTAAAGCTGTTTTAAATCTTCATTTATTGGACTTACTAAAACAGAACTGCCAACTTTAGGAAATAAGTAAAAAGCTTTGCCATTACCGCCAATAACAGATGACAAACGAACTCTTGTATATTCGAGAACATCGTCTTTAACAGTACACGTACCGTTTGGTTTGTCTACTGATACAACTTCAACCGGAAACGTGTCAACGTCCCTTTGTTTCAGTTTTCTAAATGCATCTTGTAGCTCTTTATCCATTACAGTTTATTACCTATTGTTACTTTTCTTCTTGCTCCGCCGGTTCCGAATGAGGTCACTACTTTTTTAATAAAATAGTTCCCCTCTCTATTGGTGTGTTCATCATCTAAAATTTTTGCTTTCATTCCCCTGGTGGCGAATGGAATTAAAAAACTAGTTACATCACCCTCAAACCCGTCGTACTTCAATTTTTCAATTTCGGCTTTCGCCATTTCTTCCAACTTTTTAATGTCTGAAATTACAGATGTATGGTAGGTTCTTTGTTCGCCATCAGGGTCACCAACCTCAATACTTTTCCGTTTATTTTCTTTATCTATATAAGTGTACTTAATCTTAATTTTACGGTCCTCTTTGCTTTTAAATTCTAAATCGTTAGCAACTAAATTGTAGTTCAAATCATAAACCACAGTTTGACCAACGTTCGTAAGCTGTTGAAGTCCGCAATACAATTTGCCTGAGTCATCAATAAAAACAGACATCAATAAGTCCTTTTTAAAGCTCTCGAGAACTTGAGCGCCGTTTGCATCCCTGATAAGCCATTTGTCTAACTTCACATGAGGTATATTATCAGCTAATTGTATTGGCGTGCCTTTTACAACTTCTTTCAAAATTTCTTTCATTGTGGTGCTGTCCCAACTCTTTGTAATATTCTTACGTCTTAGTAACCAAATAGAGTCCTCACAATGAATTTCTAAAGGAATCTTTGGACTTACTTTTTTTACAAAGCCAATAAATTCAACACTTGAGTATTTGCCCTCATAACCTAAAGTTATGACCACTTTATCACCCACATTGATAGCGTTTTCCGTAAACTTTTGCTCACCGTTTTGTTTTACTTTAAAGCGTGATGGCAGTTTGATTACTGCTGTGTCAGACATGTCCTCAACAGATTTTGTAATTTCAATTTCATTTACTGAATTGAAAATATAATTACCTATTTCGACCTTACTTTCAAGTATAAACATTACCCTAATAAATTATTTTTACTGCTATCCTTTTCGTTTAAATCGGCATAAAAATCTTGGTCATCAATAGCAGAAATAGTATATCGTTGCATTCCTGATTCACCTACCATTTCATCAAACTTTATATCTTCAATTACCAATTTCCTTACACCAAACAATTCTAAAAAAGCATTTGATTCAACCTCTAAAGCATCATTTATATTGAACAATTCGTTTAATAATGCAACTTGATCAGCCGGATACAACTCTGGGTCATCAAGATTTATACAAACACCTTTTATTGAAATTGTATTATCATCTGTACAGATGTACTCTTTTACAGTTCCTTTTCTTTTCTTACCTACGGTTGCTGTTTTAACAATGGTTTTTGACAAACCCAATGATATTAAAGGCTCGTTTGGTAATTCAAAAATTTGTCCTTTGTATGACAATTTGATTTGCAGAAAGTATTTACCTCCCTTGATTTGCTCACTATTAATACCTCTTAAATCGGGTAAATTGAATTTCTTTTTGTTCTTTTTCCACCAGTCAGGAAAATTGGGTCCTACGTAGTCAAAAAAAGCTCTAGCAACTATCTCTTTAATATCAAACTCTGCCATTATCCTGTTTGCATTTGGTTAACACTGTTTACAACTCTCAATAACATTTCTTGAAATTTCTCTTGAATTTTATCAAGTCCTTTGTCAGCATTTTCAATAATTATCGTTGTATCAGTTCCTAATTTTTCAACAACTATATTTATATGGGTAATTTTAGAACCACCTGAAACGATAGAATCAGCCTTAGATTTATCTTTACCTCCAGCTTTATCTTGACCTTTAGCGCCTGCTTGTTGCTTGCTCAAATAGTCATCATAAGCCGATGTACTTTTATCTTTTTGTCCTAATCCGCTGAACTTATTTTTTAAGCCGTCAAAATCCTTTTTGATACCATTCGTATCGACAGTAATACCAACTTGACTGAATTCGTTTTTCGCTTTTAAAGCAGAATCCTTCATTTTTCTGTAACCGTCAATAGTAGACTTTTTACGAGCTTCAACATCGGCACCTATCTGAGCAATCATTTTTTGATTTTCAGAACTGTCACCCATTCCAACTGATTCTTTGAATTTGTACCAACCCAATTTAATTTTGTCGATACCAATCATTATGCCTTGAACCAATGCGTTAAAATTTGCTTTTGCATAATCAGTATAAGCAGCCCAAATAAATTTAGCTCCGTTTACTGTATGTTTCCATGATTCGCCCCAACCACTTGTATATTTCATTACCATTCCGATAACCATAATAAGAGCAATTATTCCTAACACAACCCAAGTAACTGGATTAACAAGCATTAAAGCGTTATACACTCCAATTGCATTGTTCCAAAGCCACCAAGCGGCAGTTAGAGCAATAATTTCAGTTGCAAAAGGCGAAAGGATTTGAACTATACCATTTAATCCTGTAGTAAACCAATCGACAATCATTAAAACTCCTGTCATTACATTTCCAAAAATTCCAAGTACATCACTCGCTCCAGTTATTCCAAACGCAACTTGAATAAAATTGAATAAGGATACTACAACTGGTTCAATCATTGAATAAAGAATACTAAACCATTCAGATATGTATGGCAGGTTATCAGTTAAAAAACCAAGTCCAATACTTAATATAGAAATCACGCCAGTAAATATTCCGCCAGACTCTCCACCAACGGCAACTAAAAAGTTATTCCATTGATCACCTAGATTTGATATTTTACCGCCTAATGTTTTAGATATTGATTCCATTGAGCCAGCAACACCAGTCATTTGACCGTATTGCATTAATGCATCTCTAATTGCCGATTCATTGTTTTTTACCTCTTTTGTTACGCCTTTAAATGAAAGTGTTACTTTATCACCATGTTTAGAGGCTTGGATACCGAACTCTTTTAGCCTTTCAAATTCACCTGTTTGTGCATCGAGCATTGCCTCTGTTAACTGGTCAAAACCTTTACCTTGTGAACTTGCTAAATCACCAAGTTTTGTCATTTCCAGTTGAGTAGGAGCAAAACCTCTGTTTACTAATTTTACAAATGAGCCTGTCAATTCATTTAATTGAAATGGCGTTTTTGTGGCAAAATCGTTTAGCATATTTAATGCTCCGGCACCTACTTTATCAGATTGAAAAGTATTCGCCAGGACAGCATTAAATTTTTCATATTCGGCTCGCGCATCGACGACTTTATTTGTAAATGCAAAAACAGCGGCAACTGCAAAAACGGAGGCTAATACACTTTTTAATTTGCCCATAGAATTACCCAAAATTCCCGATGTTTTTTCAACTTTTTTCATCGAGTTGTCCATACCATCAACTTTAGTTTTAGTAGCACCAACGGAAGCAGCAAAACTGTGAAGTGATGAGCTTGCCATATCTTTCATTTTGATGATAAATTCGTATGCGTTCATTATGGTGTCTGTGAGCTTTTGCTCTCTTGGGTTCTTATATAGTGTAAATTTTGTACTTCTTCTGCCCATTCATTATCACTCAAAATATTTGGGTTTGGAATGTGCATGTAAAACTTTAAATACGCATCTAATAATCTAAAATTCAAATTTTTAGAATGTTCATAAGATGAGGAGTCATCAGTATCGATGACAGCCTCGTCTAAAGCTTTTTTATCGTTGCAACTTTCTTGTTTTGTAGTTTTTCAATTGCCTGATATAGTGGAAATCTAAGTGATGCGTTTTCTTTATCATTAAATGCCTCATCCTTATCAATGCAAATCATTTCGAATAATTTCTCTTGAGTTACAAAAGTCTTATTTGAAGGGTTTTTCTTCTCAGCGATTTTGATGTCCTGACGACCAATAATTCTGACTTTACATGTTTTACCGGAAATTGTAATAATTGAATTATTAGTACCAGCTTCAGTAGAAATTTCAGCGTCATCATAATTAAAGAACTCTTTAAGCTCTTTACGCGCTGGGAAGAAGTAATCATCATTATTTAAAATTTCTTGATCTCCCCCAATAAAAAGAGCTTTTAGCATCGTCTCACCGTATGCAAGCTCTCCTTGGTCTTGTAATGATGTAAATGCACGCTTAAAATCGGTCATTTTAGGACCTCTTAAATATGCCGTTTTGTCTTCTACAGGAAGTTCATAAACTTCACCGTACTTTTCTTTCCACTCGTTAATTTGTTTTTGATTTGCCATCGTTATAGTTGTTTTTAAAAAAAGGTCGCTTTTACTTCGCTAAAAAGCGACCTTTTGAATATTAATAATTTGATTTATTATTGTTGTGGATTCACTTTTAAGAAAATGAAAGGCAATTCGACAACCATGTTTTTATCGCCTTGTTTTAATCCTTTTTTTACTTCTGTAAATTCACAGCTTACTAAAACATCGGTTACAGTTGTACCCCCATCATTTGGAGCATAAGAGACAATTAAATCGAAGTTTAAGCTCAAGATATCTTTGTTAGGTGCATCTTTTGTCATTGACTCAAGTTCACTTTGCCAAATTGACACTTTACCGTCACAAGCCTTGTTACCTCTTGTAATTGAGTGACCATCGGAACCTCTTCCTCTTAATATTTCTTTCTCCTGTTTTACAGAGTATTCAACATCAGTTGCACCCTCTAAAATTCGACCGCCAAGTGAAATTGACACGTCAGACCAAGAATATTGTTTACTATCAAATGCGCTCATCTATTCTAAATTTGTCGTAAATCCAATGTTTACGGTTATGAAATCACTATAACCAACCGGTAATAGTTGTAAAGTCACATTGATGTTATTCGTAACTAACACGTTTTGATTTTCATCAATGAATGCCTTTGCACCGGATAATTTGCCTTGAGACACCATTAAGCCAATAATTTGACGTTCGATAGCGTTTTGCCAGCCTTTTATAATAGCTGGGTGTATTGTGCCAGCTGGTGTAACTGGTATCTCATCTGAAAGCTCTTCAACCAATGTTGCATAAGCTAACAAGACAGCTTCATCCATCACTAAACCTCTCGATTGGGTATTGAAGTCATCAGTTGGTAAAGTCAAGGTTTTGTCACCTGTGAAAAAGTAACCTGATCTGTTAGCGAACAATCTTAAAAACGTGTAGTTTTTATTGTCGATAGCATCCCAAGCCGTATCAAGAGTTTCAACTTTTTCACCATTGGTGAAATAAGAATTGAAAGGCTCAATTGCGCCGTCTTTAACTCTTGAAATTTTTCTTTGAGTTGGAATACTTGAAACTCTACCTAAAAGCATTCCAATAGATGCCTCTTTTGATGCATCATTGTTAGATAATAGGATTGATACTTTATTAAACTGGGTAGTAGCATAATCTTTTAAATCAGCTACGTTTCCATTAAACTTATTACCGCCAATCCAAGCTCTTACAGGGAAAAATCTGTCGGCAAAATCTTGACATAACTCTTGAGCTTTTACAACAGCTAAATGCACATCGACATCTAATCCATCTGTAATTACTTCAGCAACGCCCGATTTTTTTAAGAAGCCAATAACTCTGACTTTTCCCGAAGCATCCGATAGTAATTTTTTACCATATGCTTTCGTTTTGTCGGCCATATCTTCCAAGGTAATAGCTGCGGTTACGACCATAAACCAAAGTTCTGCACCCTTTTTAGCTTCGTCATAAAAAGCCTTGATATGCTTATATGCAAAAGCGTTGGTGCCCGTTTCTTCAATACCCAAATTAACAGCCTCGTCAAGAGAGAAAATTTGATAAGAAGTCCCTGCCGTAACTTTGTTTACTCCAGCAACTGTCGCTCCAGTTAATACGAATCCTGGTATCTTTTGAATATCGGATTGCAACAATCCCAAACCATTGCTTGAGATGTTAAATTGAATATTAGGTAAACTCATAGTATTCTGAACATTTTAAGTACATAACAAACTGCAAAGCCTACAACAAAAGCCCAAATCAAATCAAGAAAGGTGTAGCCTGTTTTTTTGCTTATACTGTTATCAATATTATTCTTTTCGTTGAGCGTTTCCCGTTGAAACTCTTTTCTAATTTTCGCCCTTATAGCTAAACTGTCACAGGTGGCTGTCACCTCAATTGTGTCATGGACAATTTTAATTTTAACTTTGGCCTGTCCATTTTTTTGAGAGTAATTAATCGGTTTTGAAACACCGTTTAAATCCTTTTTAATTTCAATATCCCTCAGTGGTATTTTAAGGCTTGTTTCAGCCTTTGGCGCAAAGAGTGTAGTGTCTTTTTGAGTTACAGTTGTTTCTTTTGTAACTGTCGTTTTGCTTTCTGTTTTTTGAATTTCCTGCCGTGTGGCTCGGCAGGAACTCAACAAACAACTAAACACAAACAACAACATGAGTGCTTTTTTAAACATCTTTGTATTCGGTTTTGGCGTTAAAACTTGGACACGCTTTTTTCACGTTTGGAAAATCCTTGTGTCCCTGAATTATTGCAGTTGGAAATTTCTTTTTTAGATCAGTAAGTAATTTTAGCATTGAAGCTTTTTGTTTGGCCGTTCTAGTGTCTTTTGGCTTTCCAGTTTTATCAATACCTCCTATATAGCAGACATTGATAGTTACACTGTTAAAACCTTTTACACCATTTGAAACTTTGTCAATAGACAACAGTTCCACGACTGTACCATCCGCTTTTATAATAAAGTGATAGCCGGGCGTTTGCCATCCTAAATGTTCACGCCAATACCTTTGTATGTTTTCAACTTTTGCACTTTGTGCGGTGGCGGTGCAATGCACGGCTAAATACTTTATATTTCGCATTGATTACTCTTTGATTTTTGTTTTATAGTCCTCCAAAGCCTTAATAATTGTTTCGGCTTTTTGGTCGGTTACTTGAATGTCAAGAACTTTAACAAGCGTTTTCATAGCTTGATAATTGTTTGATATCAATTCGATACTTAACAACTCTTTTTCTGCTTCCAATACTTTAGTATCTTCTGCACTTACCTCTTCAGCTTCAACATTAATTTCATTCGGGTTTTTTAAGTCATGAACTTCTTGGTCCTCTAATGTTTCAGCATGATTAGCAGCTAGCTTTTTATGTGTGAAAAGGAAACCATCAGCAGTACCAAAAACGGCTTTTACTTTTGGGTTTTCTTTAAAAAAAGTTGTAGCTTTTTCTTGTAAAGCCTCCTGTAATTCGGAGGCTTTTTGGTTTTTTTCTTCACTCATAACTATGAGATAATTGCACCTAAGTATTTAGGAGTCGTTGCACGAATATTACCAACAAGAGCGCGTTGAGCGAATGAAATTTCATCAGCTTGTGAAGCGGCAGAAGCAAGAGTTTCATACATTTGAACGTCACCAAAACAACGGAATGCTTCGTCTGTCGCCCAAGTAAATGATGCTTGTAAATCACCCGCTTCTTTAACTGATCCAAAAGGTTTTTTAACACCTAAAGAAGTAAACAGTGGGTTTTTAGTGTATTGGAAAACTTTGAAACCGTATAAAGTTCCTTCAGCTAAAATCTCTTTGTAAAGATTTTTGTTTTCTTTTCTGATTTTACCCATATCAGCAGGAGTTAAACAGATGTTCAAATCTTCTGTTTTATCTAAACCTGCATAAAATGATTGTAAATCGATAACAGCGTCAATAATTGAACCGGCACCCAAAGTAATTACTTTGTTGTATGTCGTAGTTGCTGGTGGTGTCCAAGCGAAAGCAGCTCTAACTCCTAAGTTTTTAGCTAAAGCGTTTTTATGTCTATCTAAAATTGACATACGCTTGTTATACTGCAATTCTACCTCTTGTAGATTACGGTGACGGGTTCTATCCGTTGAGTAAGTGTTTAACACTACCTCGTTAGGAATATCAGTGATTGATGCTAACGGTAAATCCGTTTCGCTTCCTGCAAAATAGTTCTCATGAACATCAGGCTCGATACCTGCCTCTGCAAGATGGATTTTGTTGTTTTCTACAAACTCAGATTTATCTGTGCTCGCGAATACAAAGCTATGATTAGGGATAGGATTTTCTTTAATACCTGCTTCCCAAACTTCTTTTTGTAATCCCATTGACTTTTATTATTATGGTTATTATTATGGTTATTTTGATTCGATGTGTCTCACTCCGTTAGCATAAGCTTTTGCCAACTCTGCATACTTTTGAGGCTCATCACTACGGATTTTACCTAATTTCACAGCATCGTGCTTTTGCAAATAGTCAAATGTTTCTTCAGCTGCTCCAGCACCCAATTTATTGTTCCCACCAAGAACAACCTCTTTAAGCTTGTTTTGTGTAGTGTCTTGGTTACCATCTGCTTTTTTGTCGTCAATCAATTTTGACAAGATTGCTTTTTGACCTGCGTGATCTGATTCAAAAGCTTTGATTTGAGTGGCTTTTAAACCCTCTGGAAGTAATCCCAATACTACCGCCTCTTCTACTAGAGCAGTAGCTTCACCAGTACGAATACCGCTTAGTTCTATTTCTAAATCTGATACCTTTTTATCTGATTCAGTTTTAGATAATTTTAATTGTTGGACCTCTTTTAAAATTGTGTCCTCGGCACTTTCTGCTGAAAGTCCTAGTGCTAATGCAACTGTTTTTAAATGTGACATATTTGGATTGTTTTCTGAATTAATTTTCTTTAGTTTAATTTCGTCAATGTGCTTTTTGGAAAGCTTCAAAGCGTCATCATTACCACCAATTTCTACGATGGATATTTCGACCAATTTGCATGAAGTGACAGTTTCATATATCTGTCCGGGAAGTACAAGCTCAGGTTCTGATGATGCTGATTTAACATCGGCAAACATTGAGGCCATTCTGATAAAACCTCGCTCAACTTTACCAGCTATTTTAGCGGCAAACTCATCATCCATATCAAACTCAATTGAGGCAATTAATTCAGTCCCTTTTTTATTAAGCTTGACACATTTACCTATTACGGCACTTCCTTTGGTTTCGGCATTTTTAGCGTATTCACGTTCATGCATAAATAGCACAACCGGATTTCGCATGTACTGCGTATAATCGATTCCATCGGTTAAAACACGGTAGTAATACTCATTTACATTTTCGGTATTTATGATAAAATCGTAAGTCATTATTTCATACTGTTTGTTTTAGGTTATGACTGTTTTTTAAATATTTTTCAATCGTTTCGAGAAGCAAATTTGTAACGTTTTTGAAGTAAAAAAAAACTGCATTTCAACGCTTGTACCCTTATAATACAAGGGTTGTGTGTATTTTACACAAGTGTTGAAATGAAAATTTTATAGTAGGTATTGAAAGTCGAATTTTGCTTTATGATTGACATTTTAACAGACGAAAACGGAGACCTAAGTTTCAAAAATGGAGACTTAGATATTGGCTTTTCTGATAATCAACATCAGGAGCATATCCTTATAGCAAATAAGGGTGAATACAAAGAATTTCCAGAGCTTGGTGTAGGGATACATCAAATGATTGGGGACGACGATTTTATTAGCGTACTTATTGAGACTAAGAAAAACCTCGAATACGACGGTATGAAAATTAACAATGTCAAGTTTGAAGAAAACGGAAAATTAAACATCGATGGGAAGTACAAGTAAATCAAAATCGCCAATCGTTGAGGAAACTCACGAAAATAATATCAGCACAGGGAGATTAAAAAACTCTGAGCGTGACAAGAAAATGCAGGACGCTTTAGGCTTGTATGTTCGTGGTTATTCTTTGCAATCAATCTCTGAGATGGAAACTATTCGCGTGGGTGTTAAAACCCTAACCGTTTGGAAAAAAACGCATAACTGGGACGAGGAGAAAAGTCTGCAAAACATATCACCGAACGAAATAAAAAGAATGATTCGTTCCAACATTGCCGCTATTAAAACAGGCAAGCAAATGCCTTATAAACCGGATGACATTTCAAAGTTAGCAGCTGCTTGGGAAAAGATGGATGACAACAAGAAAAAAGCAGTTTATTCTATGGAAGCATTTGACAGTTTTGTCGATTGGTTTACTGATGTTGTTGCCAAGTCAAAAGGACAAAAAAGAGATAAGAATCTCGAGATTTTAAAGACCGTGAGAATATTGCAAGACAATTACATTGAAACTTTAATATAAATGACAGCAACCGAATTTAAAACGGCTTTAGAAAACTATAGGATAAAGTCTAAATTTATACAAGAGCTTACTTACAACTCCATTGTAAAAGAAACTACGGAGGAGCAAGAGGAGCGCATCGCGTATTTACTTAGACCTGAAAACTACACGAAATTCTTTGACTATTATTTCGGTGTTGGTGTTGCTTATTCTTTGGCCGATGCACCTTGTGCCGATTTTCACCAAACCTCTTACGAAAAAGTTTTTCATGATCCGTTCATTGTCCAGTTAAGAAAATGGTACCGTGGTAGTGCAAAATCAATACATACCAATGTTGGTAATATGTGTCATCTTAAACAAAATGATGCTCTTTTCTTTGGAGTGTTAATTGGTAAAAATGAAAACCTTGCCAAAATATTACTTTCAGATTTACAACAACATTTACAATATAACGAGAGATATATTAAAGATTTTGGTATGCAAATGAGTTACGGAAGTTGGGCAGATGGTGAGTTTGATACCACTGACAATAAGAAATTTAAAGCTCTTGGACTTAATCAACCTTTCAGGGGTTTAAGATCAGGTGCAAATCGTATTGACTTTGCCTCAGTTGATGACTGTGAGGACAGAAAACAAGCTAAGAACCTTGAATTAACTCGTGAGAATGTTGAAAAAATATCAGGTGATTTAGGTAAAGCTTTTCATTTGAGAAGAGGCCGTTTAATTGTTCCTAACAATTACATTGTTAAAAACGGGATTCTCGATGGTATTAAAGAAGCCTATAAAAACTCTCAACATTTTGATGAATCAATTATCAACTTGTCTGATGAAAAGGGTAACCCAAGCTGGCACCAAAGGCTAAGCAAAAAAGATGTAAATCAAATTAATAAAAAAACAGATTACTATACATCACAAAGAGAGGACTACAATAACCCAATTGAAAAAGGGAAATTATTTAAAGCTGAATGGCTTAAATACGTCGATATCCCTAACGATATGATGTGGGATGGTCTTATAGCACATTGGGATTTATCATACACTAGAAATGGAGATTTTAAAGCCTGTGCGATTGTTGGTTTCAAAAGCGGTAAAGCTTACTTGTTAGATGTTTTTTGTCGTCAATGTGATCTACCTGAAGCAATGGAATGGCATTTCTCTAAAATGAGAGAATACACTTCAAGAGGTGTTTCAGTTTTATCGTTTTACGATGCAACCGTTTCTCAAGCTGCTGTATTCTCAACTGCATGGCTTTCAACTGCTGAACGTGAAAAATATGCCTCAGTTCCTTTGCCTAATCATACGAACTCAGATAAGCATATTAGAATCGAGGCAACGTTAACTGATGTGTTTTTTAATAAACTACTTACCATCAATAAGAATTTAAAAGACACTGATGACTGGCAAAGTGCGGAGGAACAAATCCTTTCTTTTGAAAAAGGTACCAAAGCGCATGATGACTTTCCAGATACATTAGAAAATGCTGTCAGATTAGGACGTAATTACTTTGGATATTCTCAGGACAGTACCTCCAATGCTAGACCAGTTATAGGCGCAAGAAAAAAAACACGTAGAGTTTAACCAAAAAAACATAAATCATGAAATTAGAATTTTTAAGAATTTTCACGAGAAGTAGACACTTATCTGATGAAGCAATTGTCATCATTCTGTTTAACCAAATATTTGTTTTTAAATGCGGTTGGAATATAGAATTTAGGCTATTTAAAGAATTTTCATTTGCATTATTGTATGACAAAAATTGCTGGAACAAATACGAATTGCAATTGTTCTTTGCTTTTATATATCTGTCAATTTATAAGAAATCATGACACCAAGAAAGGAACTTTATATTAAAATTAAACAGGCTTTAAGTACCATTTTAACGCTTGAATTAATTGACCTGCAACGCAAACAGTTTTCTAATCCGGAAAAGAACTATCCCAACATTTGGACGGCTGCTTTAATTGAGATAAAATCAATTGCATGGGAAAGTATGGTCGAGCAAAAACAAGAGGGAAATTGCTCTATAGAAGTTACTTTTTATTGTAAAGATGGTTGGATGGACCAACACGAAGGAACCGCCGATGCCGAACATGGTTTAATTGAGATTGACATAATTGACACTATTACCGAAAACCTGCAGTTTTTAAAAGGTGATTATTTCAAACCATTAGAATTGAGTAGTGAAAGTAGCGGTAATGAGGACAGTGGAATAATGTCCTATACTCTAACATTCACAACATTAATTTACAGACGCGTAAATCCGAAATATACAAATAGAACTTTAACGATAACTCAGCCGTAATTATGTTTTTAGAAAAAGCCGAATTAAACACCGTTGCAACGGAAGAAATAATCAATAGAATTATAAATAACAATAATACTATTGTCACTGATATAATTGATGAAAGTATCGATTTGATGTCTACTTATTTGTATGAGTATTATGATACTGAAAACATCTTTAATAAAACAGGAACTAACCGAAATAAAACCGTTTTAAAGCATCTAAAAGGCATTGTTATTCACGAAATATACATTCGTCGAACAATCGAATTTAACGAGGTTGCAAAAAGCCGATATGACGAGGCAATGTTATGGCTTGACAAAGTTTCGGAGGGAAAAATCAAACCTCCATTACCACCTAAAACCGTTGATACTAATGGTGACGGAACTCCCGACACTCCTGTACAATTTATGAAATTAGGTAGTCGAAAAAATTATAAAAATCATTTTTAAATGAATGACTTAGGCGAGCTTCAAAAATTGATAAATCGAGCGGCCAAAGAATTGCCGGATAAGGTTCTGCGTATTATTGGAGTTGAGGGTATAAACTTCATTCAAAAAAACTTTAGAGATGAGGCTTTTACCGATACCAGTAAAAATAAATGGCAGCAGCGTAAAACGGAGGATTCAGAGGGACGAGATATTACACGGTACAGAACCAACCGCAAAGGCAGGGAGGGCAGACCTAACAAATACGGTAGTTCAGTTAAAGACAGAGCTTTATTAGTTGGAGAGGCCACTGGAGGAGACAAACTAAAAAACTCCATTCGCTATAAAGTAACCAAGGGCAGTAGTCAAGTTAGTTTTTACACCTATAAAGAATATGCAGAAAGACACAATGAGGGTCTTGACGATATGCCACAACGTCAATTTATGGGTAAATCTGCTTATTTGAATGTACAGATTAGCAAAAAAGTAAATAAGGAATTAGATAAATTATTAAGATAATATGCAGCATAAATTTAACAAAGCAAGACAAAAAGTAGCGGCAAGAAATACAAATTCTACCGTAAACTTATCGGGTAATGCCTTCGGTAAAAAGGTCAGCCTTTCAAGTGCAGACTCTCAAAATATTGAAAAGGTAACAAACTTAATGGTTGATGTTATTCGTCGTCAAAGAAGACTTTGGCGTAAAGAGATTAACGACTGGACTGCGGGTAGATATGCATACTATCAAGCAGAAATACCTCGTAATTATCCAATGCAAGAACTGTATGATGATGTTGAACTTGACGGACACCTTACAGGTATTACTGAAGACAGGACTTTGAGTTGTACTAATGAAAGTTACGCTTTTGCCATTGACAAAGTTAGAGATGATAAATTGACCGAATATATTGAGGACCAAGAGTGGTTTGATTTAGTGTTGGAAGAGGCGCACAAATCCATTTACAGAGGTGAAACTTTTATTTGGATTAGAGATTTTGAAAAAGGAAATATTAAACACGTTGAGCTAATCGATAGAGGTTTACTAGTACCTGGACAAAAAATATTATTGTATGATATAAACGGTAATAAAGGTCTTGATATTTCTGAGATTGACGACGTGTTGTTATATGCTAAATTCTACAACAAAATAGGACTATTTGAAAAGGCTGCCGTTTATACAATTCTTAAAAGACACTCTTGGGGAAGTTGGGACGAATTCGAGGAGCTTTTCGGTATTCCTATCAGGATTGCAAAAATAGCCTCGAGTAGTGAAACTGTTAAAAATGAAGTTGCTGGCTGGTTGGAGGAAATGGGTTCAGCTCCTTATGGAGTTTTCCCAATTGGTACCGAGGTCGATATCAAAGAAAACAGTAAAACGGACTCGTTTAACGTATTCTATCAAAAAATTAAAGCACTGGATGCTGAGCTGTCAAAGTTGGTATTACATCAAACCATGACCACCGAAAACGGTTCTAGTAAATCACAAGGTACCGTACACGAAAACACGTTAAAAAGACTTGTAAAATCTGACCAAAAGAAAATGTTATCTTTTCTTAATAAAAGGTTGGTTCCTGCTATGCGAAAGCTTGGTT
Source organism: Flavobacterium sp. (assembly GCA_030153045.1). Taxonomy (GTDB): domain Bacteria; phylum Bacteroidota; class Bacteroidia; order Flavobacteriales; family Flavobacteriaceae; genus Flavobacterium. The sequence goes on along the minus strand of JASLID010000038.1, from coordinate 52,261 downwards.
ATAATATTCCTGATAATGCAAAAATCATCATTGAAAAGACTAAAGACCCAACTCAGCAAATAGCAATCGACGGTCAATTATTATCGAATGGATACATCTTAAAACAGGATTATATAGAGAGTACTTACGGAGTTGAAGTTGAAACTATGCCATCACCTGGTAACGATAAAACAGATAAGCCGGACAATGCAAAAAAGCGTTAAGCCTGCTTAAATTACATTATCGTACACATTGCTGTGGTGACCTAAAAGAAGTACAGCTAAGTAAAGATGATTTAGGTTTAAGCGGGCTTATTGAAAGCTACATAAGACAGTTGTTTGACGAAAGAGAAGTAACACCAGGAGATAGAAAAAAATTACAGGAGTATTACTATAACGAGCTTTCAAAAGGTATCGATGTTGGTTATAATCCAAAACCTAAAATGTATGATCCGGCACTTGCTCACTCTTTAAAATACAATGTTGCACAATTCTCAGCTTTTAAAGAAACTGACTTTAAAAAACAATTAGAATCAGCTCTTACAAAAGATGGTAAAATTGTACCATGGTCAGAATTTAAAAAGAAAGCTGACGAGCTTAATATTGAGTACAATAATCGATGGTTAAAGACTGAATACCATCATACGGTTGCAGCTGCTAATATGGCGGAAAAATGGCAGGATTTTGAGGCAGATGCAGACCTTTATCCAAACCTAAAAATTGTTGATGCAGGTGATGCCAGGGTGAGAGACGAACATAAGATTTTAGACGGTTTGATTTTACCGATTAATCATTCATTTTGGAAAGATCACACAACACCTTTTGATTGGGGTTGTAGATGTAATATAGTTCAAACAGACGAGGAACCAAGCGAGAAAATACCGAAGTACAATTTTAAAGAGAGCTTTAAAAACAATCCAGCTATAAGTGGTAAAATCTTCAAAGAAACTCCTTATACTGATAGTTTAAGTAAAGACGAAATAAAAGAGGCCAAAGGTATCGCTACTGATTTTATGTCGTCTGAATCGAATGTAATTGACACTAAAAACCCACGAGTAAAAATCAGTTTGGGAGCCGATAATCAGGACTTAAGACGCAATTATCAAATAGCTGACATTTGCTCAAAAAAGTTAGATCTTGATTTCTTAATCAGATCACATGTTGAGCTTAAAAATGTCACTAATCCGGAATACTTAATCATGCGCAAGTATTTGGGTGATAGGAAGTCGATTAAAGGGTTAAATAACATGAGAGGTGTTATTGATAGCTCAAAGGATCAGATGTTAAATAAAGCCATTAATCCGAAGCAAATACCATATTACATTGTTTGGGATTTAGACGAAATTAAAAAGCTTGACATTAACGAAATAATCAGGACTTTACAGCGTAAAGTAACTAAAGAGAGAGGTCGAAGTATTCAAGGAATGATTTTTCAGCGTAAAGGTAAAGCAGTACATTTAACGCGTGAACAAATGATACAAAGAGATTTCAAAAACCTTGACATATTAAAATGACAAAAGCCCCATAAAGGGGCTTTTATCGTTCGAGCTGTCTCGGTTCTCACCTCGACTGCATTTTTATACTGAATTGTAGTAGACTTATTTACATTGCAAATATACGACTTTTTTAACGCTTTTTAAATGTTACCGAAAATTTTTAACTGATTGCTTTGTGGTGGCGGTGTATTGTCTTTATAAATTCCCTCGTGATTGATTATTGCTTCAACAGTTCTATTAGATAAAAACACCTTTTTTCCAACCTCCTCAATGACTGCATCAATACGCCATTTAGGATTTTTAGCCATCAAGTCATAGAATAACTTTCTAACTACGGTATTTCGTTCTGTAAGGCGTTGTTTTCGAGTGGTCATACTGCAAATATAAAGAGTTGAAATAAATCTTACAAATCGATTTTTTTTGAATAAAAAAAGCTCGTCAACTGACGAGCTTTAATATGTAATAAATACAGTGTTGGAAAATTTATTGATTACATCTACTTTCTCCTAAAAGTACTCCGTAAGCGTTGTCTTTTTCTGGACTATTCATTGTTCCAAATTCGACAACCTTAACCGCTTCAATTGTGGACTTACTTTCTTTTAATGTCTCACATATATATGAAGCGTAACCACTTCTGTCAGTTCCGTCGCTCTCAACAGCAACGTATAAAACGTTTGCATCGGTTAGAACCACATCTTTAACCTTTTTTTCTTGTTTTACGATCTCTAAAGCTACTTTATTAATAGAGTCATTGTTTACAGTTTTTTCGGTATTTTGTGCGCTGGCCACATCGCCACTTTTACACGTTTTTACACCAATAAAAATTACTACGAATAATACGGCGCTGCCGATAAGTTTTGATTTGTTCATTTATTAATTTTTTGTTGTTTTAAAATAGATCATAATTAATTGGGAAATGATTATTATTAGCCCTACTACTACCAATGTTTTATATGTTTTTGTTGATTTATTGTTATTCATAATTCAAATGTAATAAAAAAGCGAACGGTGTACAAAGTCGTTCGCTTTTCCTGCCTAAAATTAAACAATAAAAAAATGAAGTATTATTATGATTATAAAAGCAGTAATAAATCCTGCTAATGCTCCGGTAAAGAAAATTATTTTCTTTTGAATCTTGACTAACTCCTGATAAATTTGATGTTGACTCATTAGTAAAAGTATAAAGTTATTTATTAAGTGTTTTACGGTTTCCCGTAATTAGTATTTTAAATTTGTCCAGTGAATGAGTTTAGGCTTATAACATTTGTCATCTGACTGTTGGATTTTAGGATAGAAATAATTGAAGAAATCATCCCAACAATCAAACCCATCATTTAAAGCAAATTCCCATCTTTCGGTATAGCTAAATAGTTCCCGGCCATCTATTGATATTTGTATCAAGTTTGAATGGCTATAAGTCATAAAAACTTCTTGCGTACTAACCACTGGTAGAACTGGAGCAAATTGAAAAGGTTCTAAATTTGAATCTTTTGTAAAAAACTGAATTAAAGTACCTGGACACCAAATATTGTAGACATCATTTCGTAAAGTGTGAATTTTGGGTTTAATTTTATCATAAACCTCACCATTGATTGTGTATTGCTTGGTTAATTCTTCAGGTGATTTATTTTTTGTAATCTCAAAATATAAGTCTCTTGATATTTCTCCTTTTATACCTTTCCATATTTTCTCAACAAAATAGGTTGGCTTTCCTGCTATGTGTGTGGTAAATGGTAGTATCATAAAATTATTTTTTACGTTTCTTTTTCTTCGGTTTTAAATGAGTCATTGGGTTTCTGACTTTTCGTCTGAGTCTCTTTTGTTCTAATCTCAACTCCTTTTCTTTTTCCTGTTGGATTTCTTCGTAAATCTGCTCGGTTGTTTTCATTATTATTACTGTTAGTTGTCTATTTTACTTGCGCGGTACTTGTGCGGTACTTGCGCGGTACTTGTGCGGTACTTGCGCGGTAACTTCCCCGGGGAAGTTGTTTTTTTAATAAATTGGTGGTTCAGGATTTTCTATTAGTTGATAATGGGTAAATTCTTCCATAAATAAACTAACATCAAATTCTTTTTCGGGTCTAAATTCAAAAACTCTAATGTCACCATCTTTATAAAGGCAAAAACAATTAGAAAATTGCTTCGGTAAATCATTTTCGCTTTCAATTTTTATCCAGCCTTTGTTGTTTTCTATTCCAATAAGTTTTTTTTGGCCGAGCTATCAAACCCGAATTATTGGCCACTAACTGTAAACTCCAAATATCGAACTCATCAGGAAGAGAATCGAAATATATAAATCCATTTTCGTCGGGGTAGCTAGGTTCAAAACCTAATTCAATCCATTCTGCTTGTATTGCTGTTTGTTTGTTCATGTTGCTTTCTTGTTATAATTAATGCGAAAAATCTATTTTTACTGAATGAATATCGATGTAAATTAAGTCCTCGACATAAAATGAAGTCGTTTCTTCACTTGGATTAAATTCTTTCAACTCAGGGATTTTAGCTTTTCCTGTATATTGTTTCAAAGCTTGGTCGAATTGATGTTTTACCATTTTTTTCGCATCACCAATATTTTTATGGAGTGTATTGTCAATCATTTCAAGGCTCATTATAACCAATGATTGCACTTTGTTTTTTGATGCATTTGTTTTTGCGATTCTTAAAAATTGTTTTGCCATAGTGTTTGTTTTAGTTATCCCACCAACGTTGATTAATAAATACTTCAGCGTATGGTAGTTTTGTGTTTTCCTTTGTTTTAAGCCTGATGAACTCAGGAATTTTCATTAGTATTTTTAATTGATCAGTTGGTTTTAGTTTGTCCCAGCGTTCCTGTGAAAGTTTCTTTTTACTTAATGGGTTTGCTGGATACATTTTCCAAAATGTACTAAATGATAAATCAGGCTCACCAACTTCGATATTGATTGTTTTATACAATACTGGCCATCCTTTTATGTGATCTTCTTTCCAGGGGAATTTACCGTCGAGATAAAGAAACTTTTCTTGTTTATCATTCATCTCGCCGTCCATCGCATTAAAGTAGATTAAAACGCCGTTTAAATTGTATTTAAACTGCCATATATCGCCCGATTGCATTCTTACGGTATAGGTTTTAACGAGTTCCATTATGCTAGTTTTTGATTGATTTCCGCCATTATTTTAGATAGTATCACACGTTCATAGTCTTTATCACAAAAAGCTATTATTATCTCTAAAAATTTCTCTAAAAAATGCGCTTCATAATATTCAAGTGAAATTTTAAATTTCTTTTTTTGACTAAAAAGTGATGATTTCATACTCTCATCAATGTGTTTTTTTTTTAGCTTGACTATTACCTTGTCTAAAACACTTCTTGCTACTTTGGTATCTCGATGGTTAATAGGAGGTTCAGTAATTACTGAAAATGCTAATACCAATGCTTCAAGTTGTGAGAATGTTATTTTAAGTTCTATTTTCATTGGTGATTTTTAATGAATTTTTTCTTTGCGGTGCAACGTTTTTCACATTGATTTACATCAGAACAATTGCAAGCCCCTTTTTTTGGTTTTGTTGAAGGAATTACTATCAACAATATTGCAATACTCAACATTGCGTTATAAATCATTTTACCAAACTCAGGAGTTATTCCTTGAATAATATCTGTCATCCAAATAGTGAATTGCATAACAAATAATCCTAAGCCTGCAATGTATCTTTGTGGTGAAATTTTTGTTCTCATAGTTTTGTTTTAGTGAATAGGGTTTTTAAAAAGTTGAATAATATTAATACTGTTGGTTTTCTCATCGACAATCTATTTTAGGTTCGGTTAATATTTCTCCACAATAATCACATTGCAAAGCAGTTTTTTCACAGTTGACAACCACTTCCAATACAACTAAAGTTTTATCCTTGTGGTCGCATCCTTTACATTCGTCCGGACGACAATAATTTGCTTCGCCTCTTATGCAATAACCATCGTCTGTGTGTTCGCAATGTTTCATTTGCTGTGATGTTTTGCGACCATATATTCAAGTGCTGATATAATGGTGCTGGTTTCTTTTGGCGACATTAAAGTCAATTTTTTTCTAACTGGTGAACGTTCGCTTTTTAACCAATTGCTCAACCTTTCTAAATCGGCAACCTCACCAAACTTTTCACTTTTTACACTCCAAGCCATTTGAATTAAAAGCGACCTGATATAACTGTGCTGTTGGTTGTTTTTATCGAAATATGCCCAATTATCTGATGGGGTATTTATTAATGTTAACCCCTCTTGAGCTATTATGATTTGTTTTGCTTGAGCTTGTGTTATTGATTTTAAACTGGTACGATTTACGTCAGCAGTTACCCATTGTACCCATTCGCTTTTAATTTCTTCTTGATAATGGCAATTCTTTATTATTCGATTAATTTGCCACGTTAGTATTTGCAAATGATCGCCTATAGTTTCGTTTGGATTTAGTTTAGTTACTGTCATAATCATCATAATTAAAATGTCCTATGCCTCCGCCCATTGTAGTATCGAAAAACTTTTCTTCTTCGATGCAGTCAACACATCGGCCATCGTCAATTACAATGGTGTCGTTAACTTCACCACAGCAAGTGCATTTGCCTCTGTCTAATTCGGTTTCATTGTAAATTGTTTCTGTTTTCATAAATTTAGCGTTGTTATTATTTTGCTCCCGGAGCGGACTTGAACCGCCCCGTATGCCATTCGGGATGATTTTATAACTGAATTGGAATGTTACTTGATTTTATGATTGTCTTAATATCCTTAAACATCAATTCGGTTGTTATTTCATCGAAAGTTTTGTCTCTATCGAATTCATTTTCAAATTCAATATCATAGCTAAACTCAATATGATCTCCCGTACCTATGTAACCATAGACGCTAACTTTGATGCTATCATTATCTTTATCGTTAACATACTTTAAGAGTGTTGCTTGTATTAAGTCAGAAAACTCTAATAATTTGATTCTGTTTTTCATTGATTTTATTATTTAAACTGAAAATCTAAACTCTAGTTTCTTTTTGATACCATTATCAGGCGTTATAAACTTCCAGCCTGAAACGAACATCGTTGACTTCACACGGATTTGAGCGTTAATAATAATGTCTAGGTTATCGTTAAACTCTTGTGACTGTAATTTGTCTCGTAATGAGTTTAATTGAACAATGTTCGATGGGTTTAACATCCCCGTTTTTTTACTTTCCTTTAAAAGCACATTAACCATTGCTGAAAGCTTTTCGGTATTCTCGTCATTATCGGTAAGAGTTGTGATAAATTCCTTGATTCCTTGTATTCCAATTTTCTCGGTACCATCAAAACCAATTGAAACATTGTAGCCAATTGTAATTGATGCAGAACCATCAGGAAGTGTGGAGGTGTGAGTATCTTGCTCTTTTACTTTGTCACCATAAACACCCGCTTTGATGTCTAAAATTGATTGGTAGTCATTAAATAATTGATCAATGTCTTTTTCAATAGCAAATTGACGGTGAACGAAAATGTCAATGTTTTTGTTTACAAATTCCTGTGACAGCTCTTTGTATGCTACTGTGTTTTCAGATTTTTTAACTCTTTTCTGATTTTCTTCTGCTTTCAATTCTTCAAATAATTGCTTTTTAGCTTGCGGTGATAACTCTGAAAGGCTTACTTTTTGTTCTGGGTTTTCCATTTTACTTGTGTTTAAAAATTGTGGTTCAATTACTTCTATATCGTTAATAATGTTAATACTCATACTCTTTAATTACGGGTTGCCAATCAATTACTTCTATCTCGTTTATAATTTCCTGAATGCTCTCCTCTATGATGTCAGGCACTTTAATCATTCTGACCTTGGTTTGATCTAACTCACTGAACAAATAGTTTTTAAAATCCATTAACGAGCCTCGCTCTTGATTGATTAAAATTCTGTCCCAAACGGTGAAATAGTTTTGAATTTGAGCATCATATTGTAAAACTAACAGTAGAATAGTTAGCCGTTGATTGATGTTGTCTAGGTTATATTCAAAGCTCATTTTCTATCTGTATTAGTTCGTCTCTTAATCTTCTTAAATCCCCTTCAATTGTTGTTCTATTTGGGTGACTGTGATTGTACTCGAGCCAATGCTCAAGCTCTTGTATCTTGTTTTTAATTTGCTGTGGCGTCATAACTAATAATGGTTGGTTTTTTAGCGTTGATGATTAATACTTTAGGGAATCGATTGTATATTGAAACTGAGCATCGTTTAAAAGTTGCCAATGCATCTGATGGTTTAATCTGTGTTACACCGTCATAGGTTTGCATTAGATCAATAAACTCATTTTCACATTTGGAGAACTCAGTTAAGAAATACCTATTTATTGGAGGGTTTGACATCACTTTCTGTAATTCATTTTCATAGTTCGTACAGAAATCCATACACCATCTTAAATAAATTGTCATTTTCAAACCGTCGTATTGTTCTTGACTCATGTTAAGTCGTACTAAAATTGCATTCATGTCTTAATTGTTTTTGATTTGACTTCCGTGAAATAACATTGCTGTTTGTTCATCGACTAGAATTTGTCCTCCGGGACACCTCCCGGAAACAAAAGCCGTTAATCCAACAACTCGAATTATAATTTTTGCCAATCGTTTGCAAAGCTTTGCCGTTGCTGTGTATGGTTCTTTATTGTCCTCGTGTGCTAAAAAAATAAAAGTGGTATTTGGGTAATCGTCTTTTAATGTGTATAACTGTCCGTTTTTTAGCTCATTTACATAAACTGTAATGTTGTCTATAAGAACAATTCTAGGGCTTTGACGTTTACTTAATTTTAACTTTAGGCTTTCTAAATCAATGTATTCAATGAACTTAATTTTTTTGTTTTTGGGGTCGAGCTTGGCTCGTTGTGCATTTGCTTGAAATTCCTTTCCGGTTCCCTCCTCGGCAGAGACATAAAGAACATTTTCAAACTTGGTTAAGTACTCGGCTAACTTTAGTGCAAATAGTGTTTTACCATTCTTTTCGTTGCCATAGATAATCCAAAAGCCACCTTTTGCAATTATCCCCAATACCGTGAGCCAAAACCCGTCAAACTCAAAATTTTTATATGTTTTTTCTAAAAGCGATTTTGTTGAAATTGCTCTTGCCATTTTATGCCCCGATTTTTATTAAGGTTTCTAAATACCTCAGTGTTGTTTCTTTATTAATGCACTTATTGATTAAAAGCTTTACCTTATTTTGATCTTCGGTGTTTGCTGATGCAACGGCTCCTATTAATTCAGAGTAAAAGTGTTGTCTGTCTTGTTTTCCGTTGGGTACCAGCTTAATAAACTCGTCTGAAAAACGGCTGAATATTTCGGCATATCCAACCTTTTTTCCATTTATTCCGCGTTCGATTTTTGCTCTTAAACCATCAGCTCCCATCATATACCAACCGCAAGAACCATCAGTACCGTTCCAAATTCCTTTCAATTCAACGAATGCAGAGTAATCTAAATCTCCAGCCTCGTCAAGTATTATAAGTGGTTTTTCAAGAGTGGTTATGTAGTATTTTAGGTTTGCTAAAACCTCGTTATACTTACCCTGATTGTCAATACCGACTGTTTTAGCAAGCAATCTGATAAATAACTGCTTTGACTTTGCTTGTGAGCAATCGACATAAAATGTATTTCTCATTTTTTTGATGATGTGCTTTGTGCAGAATGTTTTGCCGATTCCACAATCATCAACTAGGACCATTGAACGACTAAGTTCTTTGCAAAAGCTAAGATTGTCCTCAATTTCATTGTAAACCTTTGTGCGGGCAACTTTCCAGTTATCATCGAATACTCTTACTTGAAGTTCTCGACCTAAAGTTATCCACATGGTATCGGATAAAATTCGCTCGATTTCTCCGCCTTTAATTCTTGAATAAATTGCAGGTTTAAGCCCTTTTGATTTTGCGTAATCCGAATCAGACCCGCCGTAATTTTCTCTCGCCTCAATAAGAGCCGATGCAACTTTGATTTTAAATACGTTTGTTAAGTTCATATTGTTGTTAGGTTAAAGATTAAAATTTGCACGCCAACCTGATTGTTGTTGGTCTGTATTTACGAATGGTAAAGTGTCTTCGATATCATTTTCAAACACTTCTACTGGTTCGTCAAATATTTCAAACCTTTTCAGATTTGGAATTTTAAAGCCAGTGTTTAAAACCATTGGAGTGTTATCGATAATATTGATATTCTCTATATTGTTTCTTTGGCGTTTTTCAAAGGCATCAACTGATGCCACATAAGCACTTTGTAATTTTATTGCTTCCTTGCAAGCCTCTGTTTGTTCAACTTTTGCACGGTTGTATCTTGGCATTTCCATTACTTCGCAAATGAGTCTGTCTTTTAGATAGACTAGAGCTTTAAGTACTGAGCCGTCATTTGCGTCAAGCCAATAAACATCGAATTCTTTGCCCTCAATTGCTTTCATTTGCTGAATCAGTGCCTCACCGGTTAGGATATTTCCATTTTCGGCAATGGCTCTCTTTTTTCCTTGCAGAAGTATGTAACCTCCTTGGCATGATGTAGGTGTCTTGTGGCCAATTACAGGAAGTATTGCACTCCAATTGGTGGGTTTTAAGTTTGGGTTTTGATTTGTTTTAAAATACTCCCAGCGACTTACATTTTTATCATCAGGGTGTGGACTGTTATTCCATTGTTCAAGCTCAAGCATTCTTTCATTTACCAAAATATCATAAGGAATGATCTGTTTTTTAGATGCGCTTAATTGATTGGCCTCACTTTTTGCAGTTGGACGCGCTAACCATCCCAGTGCATCCTTTTCAACTTCATATCGAAGTTTTCCGTTCATTCTCTCGATGTACTTCCCTCTAGCATTGTTAGCCTCTATTTTGACCTCTTGAAACATTGCACCTGGGCGCAATAATGTGTCTTTAAAACTGCTGTTTAATGAACTTTCACACTCTAATTCATAAGGTAAGCAGAATCCCCAGTCGGTGTAATTGCGAATCATTTGACGGTAAAAGTCAACTATGATTCCCTCTTTAGTTTTACCATATACAAAAGTTGTAAATGCCTGTGAAGCGATATCAACACCTAAATAAAACCAAACTCTGTCATTTTTTGTGTTGTAAACAAAAGGAGGTTGTCTGTCATCAATTGAAATAATAGAACCCGCTAGTTTTGGTAAATCCATTTGATGGTGAGGTCTGAAATTTCCAGTATATACCTGACGGTTTCCACTTCTTGCCTTGTGAGTTGCTAGTTTGTTTTCCCATTTATTGATATAGTTGATAATAGTGGCCTGTGAAAGCTTCTTAAATTCTTTTGGGTTGTATATCTCGCCTGTATCTTCATTGTAAACCTGCGCATATCCTGACAGAAACGCATCATAATTGCGCGCAACTTCTGTTGGGGTAGGTTTGTGTAGTTGATTCTTAAAAAGTGCGTTAAAAATCATCTCTACGCGTTCGTCAACCTTTCGAGCGTTTTGCTTTCCAGTTCCGTTAGGGTCCTTAATCAAAGAGTAATAGTTGTTATCTTTGAATTCTTTGAGCGTTTCTACAAATCTTGCAGAAGTTGGGACAGTATGCTCAGTTTGAAATTTTACTTTAAGTGTGTTTTGAAAACTCTCAACATCATACCTTAGCGTTTCAGTAATTCCACGTAACGAGCCTTTCATTCTTATTCTCTCCTCAATTCTCTTTTGCTCTAGTTTAATAACTGCTTGCATAACACTAGCGTTTATTATGTATCTCTCTTGCTCCTCTGACTTTAATGTCAAACCAGCTCTTTTGAAAGCTCCATAATATTTAACAGCTTCCGCATCAAATTGAAAGAAAGAATCTAAAGGATGATTTGTTTTTCTTGGGTCGCCAATAGCTTCTTGAATTTCAGTTTTAAGGCTATCGAAATTTATTAGCAACTTTCTACCATTGCCACCAACCTGTAAGCGCTTAACTCCGAATGGTTTTTCTTTATATCTGTGTAATTCTACTTGCAAAGAATTTAAAGTATTCCAAAATCTAGGCACAAGTTCGTGCGCTTCAACGGCAATTTCGTTGTGTGAATATTGAAAGGGCATAGTTTAAGTTTGGTTTAAATCACATTTAATTATTCTCATCAATCTCTTGCTGTAGTAATTCTAAAGCACGCTTTCTAATTTTTTCCGCCAGCTCTGAATTATTGAAGTATTTCAATGCTGTAGAAATTGTTTGCCTTGAAGCTTTACCTGCGAACTCCTCTTGCAAAATCTGATGATGTTTTCGTGCTAAATTGATAGACTTCATTGTCATGTGCTTTTTATGTTTACTTTTGTAATGGGTTTGTGTAAATTACTTTAGCAAATATATAGAGTATAATCTATATAAAAAAATAAATCTGAGTAAATAATCTAAATTTAACAAAATGATCGTTGAAAGAATTCTACAATTCATTGATTTTAAAGGAATTAATAAAAATAAATTTTATATTGAAACAGGGCTTTCAAACGGCTTTTTAGACAAAGTAAAGGACGTTGGAGCGTCAAAAATAGAGAATATACTCAATGCCTATCCCGAAATAAGTCCAGATTGGCTAGTTATGGGTAAAGGCACAATGACTAAGGATGATGCTATAATTGCAATACCTGAAAATGGGGTAACAACTGGCATTCCATTGGTTGCTATAACTGCTATTGGTGGTTTTGGAAATGCTTCTTTTGCAATAACCAATCGAGATGTAAAAGATTACTATGTAATTCCGAAATTTAAAAACAAAAAAATAGATTTTATGCTTGAGGTTGAGGGTAGTAGTATGTATCCGAAGTATAGTAGTGGCGATATTGTTGCATGTACAATAATTAATGAAAATTCTTTTATTCAATGGAATAAAACTCATGTAATCGCAACACATGAGCAAGGAATCATTATCAAAAGGATAAAGAAAGGAAAAACAGATAATACTCTATGCATGGTTTCAGATAATCAGAGCTATGACCCATTCGAAGTGCCGAAAGATGAAATTAGCGGACTTGCTTTAGTTGTTGGTGTAATTAGATTAGAGTAAATAATCTCAATTGTATAGATTATATGCTATGTTTTTAAAATGGCATTTTTAATTTATACGGTTAATTTACTGGTTTTTAATAGTTTAACACATTTTATTTATATAGTATAGATGCTATTATCTTCTTTGAGTTTTGCTTTTTTATGTAAAAAACAGCGTTATTTTATATTTATTATATGAAAATTAGAGTATAAAAAACATATAACTGTAAACCCAACTGTAAACCCAACTGTAAACCCAAGTTAAAAAGTGGTCTTTTCTGTTGGTGACGATATCACATAAAAAAACCTCTAAAAAAGAGGCTTATTTTTATCGATTTAAAGGCTTTAATCCTTTTATATGGTAGTACTTAACGCTAAAGTGTATATTTCGGTAGTATGATGTCTTTAAATAGAATTTAAACAACAATTAAATAGTAATTAATCGGTAGTTATATGCCAGTTTTTAAACAATTCCATTTTTTTGGAAAATCATCCACTTACACCCCTAACCCTCGCAAAATAAGGGGTTTTAGGGGGTTTTTTGGTATTGGTTATTATTACTTTTTAATTCTTTGCCCATAAATATGAAGGTTTGTTTTTTCAAAAAAGATTAAAAATATTCACATAAAGTTAGTGAATATTGTGCATTAATAGTAAAAATAATACGAATTATGATTTGCCTTAAAGTCAAAATAAATGGAGTGTAAAATGTACTTGTTTTTTTGAACACTGAGAATAGAATCCGTTTTTAAATCTCGCTTGTTTTTTTAACGATATCGCGAATTATGTTGTCTAAATCTACTGCGGTTGTCTGAAGTCTGGTAAGTACTTCTATATTTTCGGGATCACTTGGATTGTCTAAATTAAATGCGCTGATTAAGCCCAAAATATCAGCAACTGGTCTTCTTATTTGGTGCGATTGGAGAAAGGCTACTTCAAGCAATTTTTTGTGCTGTGTTTGTACTTTCTCATCTGCGATTCTTTTTTCTTTTTTTTCATCCACTTCTTTGAGCGCCCGAGTGATCTTTTGGTTTAAAGTGAATAATTTATCTTTTTGACTGTAATCTGTAATTCCGTTTTTAATCAATTCAACGGCTTTTTCTTCTCCAATGGCTCCTGAAACTATAATGAAAGGGATGTCTGGTGACTTTTCCTGCTTAATGCGGAATGCGTTTAGTCCATCAAACGATGGGAGATTGAAATCTGATAAAATTAAGTCTGGTTTAAAATCAGTAAGTGTCTTCTCAAAGGTTTCGCGGGTTTGTACGATTTCAAAAATAAAACCCAATTCCGACTTCTTAAGTTCTCTAATAAGCAAATCTGCATCGCTTAGCGTGTCTTCAAGGATTAGTATTTTCAAGCCTTTATTCATGAATTTGAAGGATTTTGATTAGAGGGTATAAATTTCCACAAAGACTAATTTACGAAAAACCTCTCAAATACCGAATGAAAATAAAATTTTGAATCGTAAATTAGTTTATTTAACTGTTGCTAATAAATCTTTTACAATAAGTTTCGCTGTTTTATCGCTTGCGCCAGCTCCGCCTAATTTATCTTCAAGGAGTTTATAATTGCCTAGTAAAATAGTTCGATGTTCAGAATTTAGAATTTTTTTCAGCTCTGATTTTATTTTTTTTGGATTACAATCGTCTTGAATTAATTCGGTAACGACTTCTTTATCCATGATTAAATTGACTAATGAAATGTATTTCAAAGTAATAATTCGTTTTGCAATTTGATACGAAGCCCAACTTCCTTTGTACAGCACAACTTCCGGAACTTTAAATAAAGCGGTTTCAAGTGTAGCTGTTCCTGATGTAACCAATGCAGCGGTTGAAACACTCAATAAATCATAGGTTTTATTCGAAATAAAATGTACCTGCTCGTTGGTTAAAAACTGTTCATAAAAAGAATATTCCTGACTTGGTGCGCCGGCAATGACAAATTGGTATTCTGGAAAATCTTTTACTACAGAAAGCATTTCTGAAAGCATTTTAGAAATTTCCTGTTTTCGGCTTCCTGGTAATAAAGCAATGATAGGTTTTTCGTCAAGATTGTTTTCTTTTTTGAATTGGGCAGCATTAGTTTTCTCACGGTTGTTAATGGCATCAATAAGCGGGTGGCCTACAAATTCAACAGGGAAATGATGCTTTTTCTCATAAAAATCTTTTTCAAACGGAAGAATCACATACATTTTATCAACATCCCGTTTTATGGCTTTGATTCGGTTCTCTTTCCAAGCCCAAATTTGTGGTGAGATGTAGTAATGAGTTTTCATTCCCAATTTTTTAGCCCATTGGGCAATACGCATATTAAACCCAGGATAATCAATAAAAATTAAGACGTCGGGTTGAAATTCAAGAATGTCAGTCTTACAGGTTTTAATATTCCCTAAAATAGTTTTCAAATTTTGCACAACTTCAAGAAAGCCCATAAAAGCCAATTCCCTGTAATGTTTCACTAATGTTCCGCCGGTTTGCTGCATTAAATCGCCACCCCAAAATCGAATTTCAGCCTGAGGATCTTCTTTGTAAAGACCTTTCATTAAGTTAGAACCATGTAAATCGCCTGAAGCTTCGCCAGCAATAATGTAGTATTTCATTCTTAAGGATTTAAACTAATAAAGTAATGACTGTTAAAAGAATAGTAGCTAGAACCACACCACGAGCCATAAGTTCTTTGTTGTATTTTAATAAGATAAAAAAAGCAAGAATATTCAGAATGGCGCCAATAGTAATCACTTTTCCTAAAATACCTTGATCTTTTAAATTGCTTAATCCATTTGAAAAATCATAATGCACATACAATTCAAGATAAAGGAAAACGCCTAAAAGGGTAGTGACAAATCCAATAATTGCTCCAATAAGTAAATCGATTTTTTTCATAACTAATTAAAAATTCCAAGTGTTAAGTTGTTGAATGGCGTGATGTGCGGTTAAGTCAAATTGTACAGGGACAATCGAAATATACCCATTCTGTAAAGCCCATTCGTCGGTATCTTCGCCTTTGTCTAAATTTACAAATTCACCAGTTAACCAATAATAATCTTTGCCTTGCGGTGTCTTTCTTTTATCAAATTTTTCTTCCCATAGGGCTTTCGCTTGACGGCAAATTTTTACTCCTTTTATATCTTCTTTTTTTCTTTTCGGAAAATTAACATTCAATACTACACCATCAGGTAATTTCTTTTCCAAAACTTGGGTTGCAATTTGCTTGATGTAAGGTTTAAAAGTATCAAAATCGGCATTCCAATCGTAATCTAATAATGAAAAACCAATGGCAGGAATCCCTTCAATACCAGCTTCAACAGCCGCACTCATGGTGCCAGAGTAAATAACGTTGATAGACGAATTTGAACCATGATTTACCCCCGAAACACAAAGGTCAGGTTTTTGTTTTAAAATTTCATTTACAGCTAATTTCACACAATCAACAGGTGTCCCGGAGCAACTATATTCTTGTATTAAAGCATCATCGGCTGTGATTTTGTTTAAGTGAAGCGTGTTGTTAATTGTTATGGCATGACCCATAGCGCTTTGGGGACTATCGGGAGCCACGACAACCACAGTTCCTATTTCTTTCATGACATCGATGAGCGCTCGTATTCCAGGAGCGGTTATACTATCGTCGTTAGTCACTAATATTAATGGTTTTTTCATTCCAGGTAAAAATTTAACATAAAAAAGTGATGCTAAATTAAGCATTTTTATAAGGTTGTCACTAAATTTACATGTTTAACAAAAAATTATGGCGAATTAAATTTACTGGCATGGTTTTTTGTGTATTTTAGTTTATTATTATGAATGCAATTTTTACTTTTATGAAAAAGAACTTTAAAATTATTTTGGCGGTATTAGCTATCTCGGCTATGCTATGGAGTTTTAGGCCAAAAACAGAAAATGATCCTGAGAAAGATAAAGTATTGCTTGATTTGATTTCGTTTGTGCTTGAAAAAGGACATTACGATCCAATTGCAATGGATGATAATTTTTCAAAAGGCGTTTACAAAGATTTTTTAGAAGCAATTGATCCGTCAAAAAGATTTTTTATTCAATCAGACATTAATGAGTTCAAAGTATATGAACTTCAAATAGATGATTTGATTAAAAATCGTGATTTGTCATTTTTTAATTTGGTATACGAAAGATTGCAAAAACGTATGTCGGAAGCTAAAGTAATTTATAAAGCTTTAAATGATAAACCTTACGATTTTTCTTCAGATGAGACTATTAATATTGATTCTGATAAGAATGCTTTCGCAAAAAACTATGCTGAAATTAAAAACAGATGGCGTTTGCAAATGAAATTGTCTGTTTTGGCATCAGTTGTAGACAAGCAAAAGCTTGAAGAAGATAAAAAAGTAAAAGACCCTAATTATGTTCCAAAAACATTTACTCAACTAGAAAAAGAATCGAGAGAGTCTACTCTTAAATCATTAAATGAATATTTTGATTTCGTAAATGATTTAGACCGTGATAATTGGTTTGAGATTTTTATTAACTCAGTTGTAACGCAGTTTGATCCTCATACTTTTTACTTCGCTCCTGAAGAAAAAGAAAAATTTGATATCAGCATGAGCGGAAAATTAGAAGGTATTGGAGCTCGATTACAAAAGAAAAACGATTTTACGGAGATTTCTGAATTAATTTCAGGAGGACCAGCTTGGAGAGGTAAAGAACTTGAACCAGGGGACATCATTTTAAAAGTAGCTCAAGGAAATGCTGAAGCTGTTGAGGTAGTTGGTATGCGTCTTGATGATGTTGTTAAAAAAATAAAAGGACCAAAAGGAACTGAAGTTAGATTGACCGTAAAAAAAGTTGATGGTTCGATAAAAATCATTTCTATTATTAGAGATGTGGTTGAAATTGAAGAAACCTACGCTAAATCTAGTGTTGTTGAGAAGAATGGTGTTAAATACGGAATAATTCATCTACCTAAATTTTATATCGATTTCGAAAATGATGACAGTCGTGATGCCGCAAAAGATGTTGCACTTGAAGTGCAACGATTGAAAAAAGCGGGTGTGAAAGGAATTGTGATGGATTTAAGAGATAACGGAGGAGGATCTTTAAGAACAGTTGTAGATATTACAGGTTTGTTTATTGAAGAAGGACCAGTGGTTCAAATAAAATCATCAAACGGGAAAAAAGAAGTATTGTCTGATCATGATCCAAAAGTTCAATGGGATGGACCTCTAGTTGTTTTGCAAAATAATTTTTCAGCGTCAGCATCAGAAATTTTTGCTGCAGCAATTCAAGATTATAAAAGAGGTGTAATTATTGGTAGCAAACAATCATACGGAAAAGGAACCGTTCAAAATGTATTCGATTTGAATCAGTTGGTAAAAGGAAGTACTTACGGCGATGTTGGAGCTTTAAAAACTACCATTCAAAAATTCTATCGTATCAACGGAGGATCGACACAATTGGATGGCGTTACCAGTGATATTCCTATTCCAGACAGATATTCGTATATCAAAATTGGTGAAAGAGATGAAGAAAACGCGATGCCATGGGATAAAATTGATGAGGCATCTTACAAACCAGTTCAATCAGTGACTAATTTTGATATTGTTGTCGCTAACAGTCAAAAAAGATTGACTGAAAAAGAGCAATTTAAACTAATTGATGAGAATGCAAAATGGATAAATGATAGAAAAGAAGACAATGTCGTTAGTTTAAATATCAATAAATTCAAAAAGGAACAAGCTGTAATTGAAGAAGTTACCAAAAAATTTAAAGCAATTACAAATTATAAAAGCGATCTTAAATTTTTATCATTGCCAGAAGAATTAGAAGCAATTAAAAAAGATTCTATATTAGCTCAAAAAAGAGTTTTTTGGCATGAAGCATTAGCTAAAGACGCCTATATTGAAGAAGCTATAAATGTTTTAGGCGATATTAAAAAACCAGCTATAGCAGGTAAAAATGCGCCAATAAAAAACAAGAAAGATAAATTGGCCATTAAGTCTTAATTATAGCAAATAAGATTTTTTTTTAAATTCACTGTAACGCTCCAAAATAGAAAGTATTTTGGAGCGTTTTTATTTTGAATAGGCTTAATTTTTTTTTAAAGAAAAATACTACATAGGTTTATTGCTAGCTGGGTTTTTGTGTATTTCGTCGATTTTTATAGATAAGAAATCTCTTTAAGCCTGTTTTTACGCCTAGAATACAAAGATATTCATACTTTTATGTAAAATTTAACAGTAAAATATGTATATAAAACTACTTTTTTTAAGAAAAACAGTCTTAACTACTTTCTTATTACTACTTATCTTTTTATCTAAATCAAATAAAGTTCAGGCACAATGTGCAGGAACTGATCCATTAGGTCCTGTAGAGATTTGTGATATTACAATTCCAGCCAATCAAACCATTAACCTGTTTTCTTTATTAGGAGGAACTCCAACTCCAGGTGGTACATGGTCAGTTACGCCATTTGCTGGAGGTTTAAACCCAGCAACTGGAATGGTAAACGTACTTCAAATAAGTCAAAGCCAAATATATACTTATACTTACACAGTGACTAGTGATCCTGGGTGTGTTGATAATACAGCTGATGTTATAGTTGTTATAGGAGGTTATGCTGGAGTTCCTAAAGGAGGAACTCGATGCGCTGACTTACCAACGTTAAATTTATTCGAGCTTTTCAATTATGAGTTTGGCAATTTACCACCACATACTAATGGAAATTGGTATAACGTGACTACAGGGACAACTATTTCTGGAAGCACAATTAGTCCAAGCAGTTATAATATTACAGTTCAAACAGATTATGTTTTCTCCTATACAATGCCAGCTATTGGAAATTGTCCGGCGTCTCCGCCGATACAAATGACTTTAACATTATTTCCACCTGTTGAGCCAGGTACGCCAATTAATTTAGCGTTGTGTAGCACGGCAGATTTATCCCTATATACCAATGTTAATTTAGCTGACATGTTATCGGGTGAAGATCCTGGAGGTTCATGGACAGATGTTAACGGAACGGGTGAAATTCCTGGATCGGATACAATTGTTAACGTGCAAAACATCTACAATACATTTGGAGCAGGAACTTATAACTTTACCTATGAGGTTTTGGCTTCGCCACCAGTTTGTAGAGACCGATCAGCAACAGTATCAATTACAATTGAAGATCCCGTAGACTACTCAGGAACTACTTTTATTGCTAATTCAGATATTTGCGAAAATGAAATTGCTACAGCAACTTATACAGGTCAATTAACACAATCACCTATTTTAATTCCTAACGGAACTTATGATGTAACGTATAATGTGGATGGTGGTGCTCCGGTAACTATTCCAGTAACATTTACTGGTGGAGTGAGCAATCCATTTGATATTCCTGCGTCAAATTTTCAAGCAGTAGGAACTTATACAATTACAGTTACTAATATTGTTGCTGCAACAAGTTTAGGAATTTGTATTAATCCAGTTGCTATTGCACCTAGTACAATTACAATATTCCCTTTACCAGTAACCACAAATGCAGTTTTAACGGTTAGTGATACTTGTCAAAACAGCAGTGCTTCTTCACAATTAACAGGGCTTTCAAGTCTGCCTGATGGAAGTTATACAATAACCTATACACTTTCTGCTCCTAACACTACAACACAAACAATGGTAATTACTGTTGTGGGTGGTGTTTCTAATTTTGACATCTCAGGAGCTCAGTTGTCAAATCCAGGGTTGACAACGGCAACGATTACTAATATTGTGAACAATACAACAACGTGTTCTAATACAGTAACTATTCCGCCAGATTCATTTCAGGTTGATCCATTACCGGTGGTTTCTACTTTAAGTTTAACAGTTGGAGATGTTTGTGTGGGACAACCGGTTACTGCATCAATTTCGGGGCTTGGTACTCTTACAAGTATTACAATTAATTATGATTTGACTGGAGCGAATATATCTGCAGGCAGTTCTATTTCGGTACCTCTTACAGCAGGTGCAGGAACTTTTGTTATACCTTCTTCATTGCTTACAAATACGGGTACTACAAGTATTATTATTTCTAATGTTGTTGATAATAGTAATAGTTGTGCCACTTCAATAGCCGCTTTTCCACCGCGACCATTTACTATTAATGCTTTGCCGTTAGCACCAACTGCTACAAGTCCGCAAAATTTTTGTGAAACAGATAATGCTACTATAGCTTCATTGACGCCAAGTGGAAACTTAATTAATTGGTATGATTCGCCTGTAGGTACAACACCTTTAGCAACAACTACATTGTTGGCTTCAGGAACCTATTATGTTTCTCAAACCAATAATACTACAAATTGCGAATCTCCAAGAACAATGGTTACTGTTACGGTTGAAATATTAGCACCGCCAACTCTAGATCAGGATGGTGAAAGCTTCTGTGGAATAGATATGCCAACAATTCAGCAATTGTCTGCTAACGCCAATTCAACGGGTACTATAGTTTGGTATGACGCTTTAACTGGAGGAAGTATTTTGCCTGGTACACATTTGCTTCAAGAAGGAGTAACTTACTACGGATACAATTCTTCAACAACAACTACTTGCCAATCTAAAGATGCTTTAGCGGTAACAGTAACGTTGACTAATTGTCCTTCGCCAAATCCTGTAGTAGATTACGATTTCTTTATCCCAGATGGTTTCTCACCAAACGGAGATGGAGTAAACGATACTTTTAACATTCCAAATATCGAATTTGTTTATCCAGATTACACTTTAGAAATATATAACAGATATGGTAATTTATTGTTTGAAGGAAATAAAAGTAAGCCTGATTGGGACGGTAAGAATTCTACTTCAAAAAATATAATCGATGGAGTTGCCCCTAACGGAGTCTACTTTTATGTATTGAACTTCAACAAAAATAACACGCCTCCTAAACAAGGACGTTTATACTTAAATCGATAATTACTCTATTTTAAAAAATATATTAAATGAAAAAATTACTAATATTTTTGAGTTTATTTCTCATAATTAGCAAATCATCAGCACAGCAAGATCCTCAATATACACATTACATGTATAATATGAGCATTGTCAATCCTGCATATGCTACCGCTAAACAATCTATGTTAGATGTTGGAGCCTTGTACAGAACTCAATGGGTTGGCGCAGTTGGAGCTCCTAAAACATTAACAGCTTTTATTCACATGCCAGTGAATAAAAAAATTGAATTAGGTCTTTCAGTTATTTCTGATGATATAGGCGAAGGCGCCAAAAAAGAAAACAATGTCTATGCGGATATTGCTTACGTAATTCAACTGAATAACAAGCACAGATTTTCGTTTGGTATGAAAGCGGGTTTTACTAACCTGACTACTAATTTTAATGGATTCAGATTAGAAAGCGGAAACACGTCAACTGACTTAGCCTTTAATCAAGATGTAAATACTTTTTCTCCAAACATTGGAGCAGGAGCTTTTTATTTTACCGACAAATATTATATCGGATTGTCGGCACCTAATTTATTGCCTACAAAACACATTGAAGAAAAAGCAGGTATTACTGCATTTGGTTCAGAAAATCCACATATTTTCCTAACAGGAGGTTATGTGTTTGAACTAAGTGATATGTTCAAATTAAAACCTGCTGTGATGTCTAAATTCGTAAAAGGAGCGCCATTAACATTAGATGTTTCTGCAAACGTCTTGTATAATAATAAATTTGAATTGGGTGCTGCTTATAGATTAGACGATTCAGTAAGTGGTTTAATGGCAATAAATGTGACAAAAACTTTAAAAATAGGTTATGCCTACGATCATACGTTGTCAAATTTAGGACAGTTTAACTCAGGAACTCACGAAGTGTTTTTACTCTTCGGTTTAGATTTGTTAGGAAAAGGATATGATAAATCACCACGATTCTTCTAAAAAGTACACTATGAAAAGATTTTTACTTGCTATAATTCTTGTGTTTTCAATACACACCATAAATGCTCAAGATCAAGACTTAGATCGAGCAAAACGCTATTTTGACCGAACTTACTACAGTGAGGCACTCCCTTTGTATGAAACTGCTATTGAAACTGTTCGTACGTTGGAAGTAGTTAGAAACCTAGCAGATTGTTATTATTATACTAACGATTTGAAAAACGCACAAAAGTATTACCGATATTTAATAAAAAACTTCAGTAAAGATTTACCGGAAGAATATTATTTTAGATTTTCTCAAACCCTAAAAGCGACTGCAAGTTATGCCGAAGCCAATCAAGTAACCAGAGATTATTTAACCAGTAAAGGAGATACTGCCGGAGTAGCAAATCTAAATAGAGATTTAAAAACGCTTGAAAACGTTATTGCTCTTGGCGAAAGGTATAAAATTAAAAATATAGAAATTAATACGCCAAATTCAGAATTTGGAGCGATTAAAAACGGAGAAAATGTAGTTTTTTCTTCTGCCAAAAAAGAAGCAGGTACTTTTGACAAAGTATACAAATGGAATAATGAAAGTTATTTGAATATTGTTACGATTCCATATCAAAATATCAATGCAAAAGATTCGGTAGCGACCAATTTTTCACCAGAGGTTAATACTAAAATGCACGAATCAAATGCTGTTTTTTCTGCTGATGGAAAGACGATGTATTTCACCAGAAATAACACTAAAAACGGAAGTCGTGCCAAAAACAAAGAAAAAATCTCGAATCTTCAGATTTACAAAGCTGAATTGGTAAATGGAAAATGGAGTAACATTGTTTCATTGCCATTTAATAGTCAAGATTTTTCTTGCGAGCATCCTGCAATTAGCCCAGATGGTAAAACCTTGTATTTTGCTTCTGATATGCCAGGCGGTAAAGGCGGTTTCGATATTTACTCAGTTGATATTAACGGAGGAAGTTTTGGAACACCTAAAAATCTTGGAGATAATATAAATACCGATAAAAAAGAGCAATTTCCTTTTGTTTCGAAAGACGGAAAGTTGTATTTCTCCTCTAACGGACATGAAGGTTTTGGATCTTTAGATGTGTTTGTTTCAGATAGTAAAGGGAATGATTTTAGTAAACCGGTAAATGTTGGTTTACCAGTGAATACAGGTGTTGACGATTTTGCTTTTAACATCGATTCAGATACGAAAGAAGGATTTTTTGCTTCTAACAGAAAAGGTGGTAAAGGTGGAGACGATATTTATTCAATCCTTGAAACCAAAGAACTTATAGTAGAAGATTGCAAGCAATTTATTGCGGGTATCATTACCGATGTCGATACGAAATTACCACTTGACAAAGCTCTAGTTGTATTACAAGACAATAACAAAAAAGAAATAGAGAGTATAACCACAACTACCGATGGTAAGTTTAGTTTTACTGTTGCATGTGAAACGGGTTATACTGTTGTTGCTTCAAGAGAAGGTTATACAGGTGATTCAAGATCGTTTAATCTGCAAAAGGAAAGAAACGTCATTAATGATGCATCGATGGCTTTAAAATCGCTCGAAGTCATTAAACAAGAAGAAGTAATAGCCCAACAAGAAAAGAAAAAGGCAGAAGAAGCTGTAAAAGCACAAGAGAAAGTTGTGGCTGAAAAAGTGAAGAAAGAAAAAACGGAGAAAATTATCGCTCAGGAAAAAGATGTTGTTAAAGACAATAAAGACAGACTGGTTATTAAAACAGAACCTATTTATTTCGATTACGATTTATGGTACATCCGTCGTGATTCGAAGGTAATTTTAGACAGAGTAGTAGAGTTAATGAACAAATACCCTGAAATGATAGTGGAAATAGGTTCACACACTGACCGTCGTGGTGGAATTACCTACAATAGAATTCTTTCTGAAAACAGAGCGCAAGCCACTCGCGATTATATCATTGATAAAGGCGTTAGTCCAAAACGTATTCAGGCTAAAGGTTATGGAGAATCTGTTCCAGTAGTTAATTGTGCTTCTGATGATAGTTGTACAGAAGAGCAACACGAATTGAATCGTAGAAGTGAATTTGTAATTAAAGAATTATAATAATAAGATTATATAAACCAAACCAACAAAACTAAAAACGAAAGAGGCTCACCATTGGTGAGCCTCTTTTTATTCTTAATATTTCTGAGCTTCTTTTTCCGCTTTTTGAGCTTTCTTGTTTTGCTCTGCTGCTTTTTCTTTCATTTTAGCTATTTTATCATTCCATTTTTCAATATCCTGTGGTGATAGCTTTCCTTTTTTATTTTGCTTGTTAAACTTTTCGGTTTCCTTTGTTATATCACTTTGTAAATCTGCTTCTTTTTCTTTGGCTTTGACTACTTTCTCTTGGGCTTTAATGGCTCTTTCACGTTCTTTAGCAGCTTTTTCTCTTTCTTTTTGGGCTTTCTCGTTTTCTTTAGCTAATTTTTTTCTTTCTTTTTCCATTTGCTCAGTAGCTTTTTGTTGAGCTTCAATTCTTTTCTCTTCGGCTTTTATCCTGTTTTCTTCAGCCTTAGCTTTATTTTCTTCAAGTTTTACAGCTCTTTCTTTTTCTTGTTCTAAGCGTTTTGCTTCTTTTTCAGCCAAAGCTTTTTCTTTTTCTGCTTGTTGTTGTGCTTTTTCTGCTTCTTTTTGAGCTTTTAGCGCCTGTATTTTAGCAACTTCAACTTTAGCAATCGAATCTTTTGTGTTTTGTGCTTTTAATTGTTCTGGACTAAGCGTGGTTTCCTGGGCATTTGCTGACATGCCTAATAAAAAGGCTATACCCGCTAAAATTAATTTTGATTTCATAGTTTATTTAAATTTGAGATTCTTATTTATTTCTACTCGTAACTTGTATATATTTACATCATAAACTTACAATAATTGCTTTATTTTATGACTCATTCTGTGAAATATTTTTCTGCATTACTATTGATTGCTTTTATTTTGATAGGTTGTTCAAAGCAAAAAGAAGGCCAAAATCAGTATATTTTAGAAAATAATGTGGCTGAAGTAATTGAGCCAATTAGCGATAAGAATTATTACTTGCCAACATCAACAACAGGTGATGTCATTGAACATGATTTTTATACGTTATCATATAGTGAAGAGCATGAACAAGCAGAGTGGGTGGCTTATGAGCTAAAAAAGGACCAGTTAAGTCATACCAATCATGAACGTCCTTATTTTATTGATGATCCAGAAGCAGAAACAGGTTCGGCTAGTTGGCGAAATTACAAACGTTCTGGTTATGATAAAGGGCATTTATGCCCTGCAGGTGACAGGAGATTTTCGGTTGGCGCTTTTAATGAAACGTTTTATACTTCAAATATTTCTCAGCAACTGAATGATTTTAATGCCGGAGTTTGGAATCGATTGGAGCAGAAAACACGCTATTGGGCTTCCAAATATGACGGTGTTTATGTAGTTACCGGTGGTGTTTTAACTGAGGGTCTTGAAACAATTGGCAATGAGAATGTTTCTGTACCCAAATATTTTTATAAGATTTTATTAGATAGATCTAGAGGAGAATACAAAGTAATCGCTTTTTTAGTGCCTCATGAAGATTCGGAAAAACCAATAAATAAATTCGTAGTTTCAATAGATGAAATTGAAAAAATGACTGGAATTAACTTTTTCCCAAAACTTCCAGATGCGATT
The DNA here is from genome assembly GCA_030153045.1 of Flavobacterium sp. Lineage (GTDB taxonomy): Bacteria > Bacteroidota > Bacteroidia > Flavobacteriales > Flavobacteriaceae > Flavobacterium. Next base: position 26,300 of record JASLID010000038.1, on the reverse strand, counting down.
GAAGATAAATTAGAAAAATCATCTGATTATAAAGGGTGGAGTTTTTAGCTCAGATGGACACGAGCGCAGCGAACTGACGAAGTAAACGGCATCCTTTTTCTTTTTTCTTTAAAAGAAAAAGATATAGTGAACAGCTGGAAATAGCTTCACACGAGCGTAGCGAACTGACGAAGTAAATTAAACTACCATTCATTTACCTTGTTGGCATCCATTTTTATAAAAATGAAAAGCAAAATGGTAAAGCCCCACAAACTAGATCCTCCGTAGGACAGAAACGGTAAGGGAACTCCAATAGTTGGAAATATACCCACAACCATGGATATGTTTACAAAAAAGTGGGTAAACAAAACGGCTGCTACACCATAGCCATACACACGACTAAATTTTGTTTTCTGATTTTCGGCTAAATATAAAATGCGAAGTATCAAACCGGCAAAAAGTAAAACCATAACAGATGAGCCTACAAATCCCCACTCTTCACCAACTGTGGTAAAAATATAATCGGTGTGTTGTTCTGGAACGAAGTTTCCTTTGGTTTGTGTACCTTCTAGATAGCCTTTGCCAAACCAGCCCCCTGAGCCAATGGCGATTTCAGATTGATTGGTATTGTAACCTACACCGTCCATGTCGACTTCTTTACCCAATAAGATATTAAAACGATCACGATGATGTTGTTTGAAAAGATTTTCAAAAACGTAATCAACTGAAAGAGAAAATCCAGTCATCATTACAAAAACAAAAGCACTTGCAATAATGTTTCGGTTAATTTTTCTTGATTTAAAATAATGAAATGCAACAGCAAGAAAAGATATTAATACTACATATTGAGGCTTTAATAACAAGGCCATTACGAATAAAATAACAGCAACAAATCCAGACCAAATGTACCACGATGGTAAACCTTCACGATTTAGAACTAATATAAACATCATAAAAATTAAGGCGCTTCCAGGGTCTGGTTGTGGAAGAATTAATAATATAGGCAATGCCATAATTAATAACGCAAGAATTTGATGATTTGTGTTTTTAAGATTTACTTGAGGATCACTCAAATATTTAGCTAATGCCAATGCGGTAGCTGCTTTTGCAAACTCTGAAGGCTGGAGTGTAAATCCGCCAATAGCATACCAGCAACGCTGTCCGGCAATAGTTTTTCCGGCAACAAATAAACCAGCGAGCAGGAGTAAAGATGACCCAAAAATGACACTCGAAAACCGTTCGTAAAATTTAGCGTCCAGGGTAAGAATTACTGCAATTAGTACAACAGTGAATATGATAAAAATAAGCTGTTTTCCGTAGTTTTGAGTAAAATCGAAATAGTAATCAGACGTAGGAGTAATGTCGGCCGAATAAATATTCATCCAGCCAAGTGCTACCAAAGCAACATAAATGCAAATAGTAATCCAATCGATGTTACTAGTAACGCTTTGATTTTTCATTTATACTGTTTTTTTAGATTTTTTTATTGAATCTAATTTCTTCTGATTTTTTACTCTAGTAACCGAATCTTTTTTTAGTCTAACCTTGTACATTGAATCTATGTATTTTCGGGTAAATTTATTGTATTCGCCTTGCAAACTTCTTTCCATCATACGTTTTTCTCTGTCTTTTTCAGTGATTTTTCGTTTGATGTATTTTTCAATCATTAATGTCGTAATCGGTCCAGCGATAGTAGCACCATAGCCACCATTTTCAACAAATACGGCTATGGCGATTGTTGGGTTTTTCTTTGGTGCAAAGGCTACAAAAATAGAGTGGTCCTCCAGTTGTACTTTTTTTCCATTTATTTTGGCAAAATTCTCGGCAGTACCCGTTTTTCCGCAAATTTCAATTCCTTCCACATTTAAAAAGTAAGCTGTACCTGTTTTAAATACTTCCGATAGACCTTCAATAACGGGCTTGAAATGCTTTTTGTCAATGGTTGTTACATGTTTTGTGGTGAATTTTTTATCGATGGGTTGTCCTTTGATTTTTTTAATAATATGAGGAGTGTAATAATAACCCTCATTAGCAATAGTTGCCATCATGTTGGCCAGTTGAATAGGTGTCATTAAGACTTCTCCTTGCCCAATAGAATTGGAAACAATAGCTGTAGCTCTCCATCCGCCATTAGGATAGGCTTTTTGATATGTTTTGGATGTTGGAAGATTTCCTCTTCGACCGGTAGGTAAATCATAGCCCATAAATTGGCCTAAGCCAAAACTTTTTAAATGGTCGCTCCATGTATCAACACCAAGCGATGGTGTGGAAAATTTGTTGATGGTATTTAGATAAGCATTTCCAAAATAGGCATTACATGATTTGGCAATACCCATGTGAAGTTTTCTAACACCTCCGCCACAGTGACATCTCATAAATCGGCCACGACCGTAGCTAAATCCACCACGACAAGAAAAAGCAGTTGCGGTGTCAATGGCTTGAACTTGCAAAGCAGCAAGAGCAGTTAAAATTTTAAAAGGTGATCCAGGAGGATATTCAGCTAATAAACTTCTGTCGTATAATGGTTTGGCTAGTGAATCGTTGTAGAGTTTTGTATAATTTCTAGAACGCTGTCTACCAACCAAGATATTTGGATTGTATGATGGGGCCGTAACTAAAGCTAAAATCTCACCTGTTTTAGGTTCAATAGCAATGATACCTCCTCGTTTGTTTTTCATTAATGCTTCACCATACTTTTGAAGCTCGGCATCAATGGTTAATGTGATGTCTTTTCCTTGAATGGCAATTGTATCAAAACGACCTTCTTTATAAGGACCTATTTCTTGATTGAAACGGTTTCTTTGAATGTGTTTTACGCCTTTTTGACCTCGTAAAACATCTTCGTACATTTCTTCAACTCCTTGTTTTCCTAGTAAGTCTCCACTTTTGTAGTAAGGGTTTTTTTTGACCATTGCCTCGTTAACTTGGGTTATAAACCCAAAAACGTTAGCGCCAACGTCTACTTGGTAATCGCGCAAAGAACGCTTTTGAATATAGAAACCTTCAAATTTCCTTTCTTTTTCTTGAAATGCCGCATACTCAAGTTTGTTCAGCTGACTTAAAAAAACGGAAGGCAACATTGGACTGTAGATTACCGCTTTGTCAATTTTTTTGTGGAATTCTTCTTTCGTAATATTTAGAAGTTTACAAAACTCTATGGTGTCTAAATCTTTAATTTCACGAGGAACAACCATGATATCATAGGATGGCTGATTAGCCACCATAAGTTGTCCGTTTCTATCATAAATGTAACCTCTTTCAGGATAATCGTACTTAATCTTGATAGAGATGTTTTCAGATTTTAATTTGAATGAGTCATCAATGATTTGTAAATAAAAAAGCCTAGCTATGATTAAAATAGCAGAAACTATAATCATAACGGGAAGTAATAGCTTTCTCATTTTTTATTTGGCTTGAATAAATATATAATTAGAATACTAACAATTAACGTAAAAAGGGTTGTTACTATTGTTCTTAAAAGGGCATCATAAATAAAGGCGAACTTGAAAAATTCAAGGATAAACATGATGAAATGATGCGTTATTACCGATATGAAGAGAAAGGTAAATCGCTCAGGCGAAAGACGATCGTTTATTCTTATCGTTTGATATTCGTAGCTTAATCCAAAAGCAAACTTAAAGAAAGTTGGTCTTAAATAGGCTAGAATTAAACAGGCAGCAGCGTGTACTCCACCTGAATTTACAAATAAATCGACCGTTAAACCAAGTAAAAAGCTGGCGATTAACAAGCCGCTTCGGTTTGAATTGACAGGATATAATAAAATAAACAAGATGTATGGGTACGGATTAATATATCCAAACAAATCAATATTATTAAAAACAATAATTTGACTTGCCAACAGCAAAATAAACCGAATGATATTTAGTATCAGTGTGCTATTCATTTGTTTTTTTAGTTTCGGCTTCTAGTTTATTAATTTCATCAATTTCTTTATTTGAAATGATATATACATGGTTCAAATTAGTCATGTCGTTAAATAAACGAACATCTAATGTGTAATAATTGGTTTCAGTATCCACGTAAATTTTTTCAATAATTCCAACAGGTATATTTTCAGGAAAAATGGTTGAACGGCCACCTGTTACAATAGTATCTCCTTTTTTTACCGAAGCCAAACGAGGAATTTCAACGAGTTGGACATAACCAGCATTTTTTGCTCTCCAAATTAAAGATCCAAAATGATTGGTGCGTTTTACTTTAGCGTTAATTTTTGATTTGATGTTCAAGACACTAATAACGGTAGCGTATCTTGGAGATACTTTTTCTACTACTCCTACAATACCTTCACTACTAACAACACCCATATCAGGCCTTAGTCCGTTTAGAGAGCCAGAGTTTATAGTTAAATAGTTTTCAGGAGTGTTGTAAGAATTGTTGATTACTTTAGATTGAATGACATCAATTTTATCATAAGCTTTCACACTATCTTTTGCAAGAGTAGAGGTACTGTCTTTTTTGTTGAAAATTAATTTTCGTAGCATAGCATTTTCGCGAACCAATTTGTCGTTTTGATCATGTAAGCTAAAATAGGTTTCTACTTCGTTGATTTTCTCGTAAACAGAACCAGACACAAAATTTGCCGAATTTACGGCTTGGCTTCTGTGGTAAGAATGCGACTGAATAACTAATACTAATGAAGTTATCAAAAGCAGCAAAAACAGCAAACGAGTACTGTTTTTAAAAATAAAATTAAATATTTGCTGCATCTATCTTCTTATTATTTGATAAGGATACTTCTGTATTTTGTAAGGTTTTTTAATGCCATGCCCGTTCCACGAACAACAGCTCTTAAAGGATCTTCGGCAATAAATACAGGTAAATCTGTTTTTTGAGAAATACGTTTGTCTAATCCACGTAACATAGAGCCACCACCTGCAAGGTAAATACCTGTATTGTAAATATCTGCAGCTAATTCAGGAGGCGTTTGTGATAGGGTTTCCATAATAGCATCTTCAATACGTTGTATCGACTTGTCTAATGCTTTTGCAATTTCTCTTGAAGAAACTTCAACCTGTTTAGGTTTTCCAGTTAATAAATCACGTCCTTGAACAGACATGTCATCTGGTGGAGAATCTAAATCTTCGATAGCAGCTCCAATTTCAATCTTGATCTTTTCAGCAGTTGTTTCTCCCACAAATAAATTGTGTTGCGTACGCATGTAGTAGATAATGTCGTTTGTAAAAACGTCACCTGCAATTTTTACAGATTTGTCGCAAACAATACCACCTAAAGCAATAACCGCAATTTCAGTTGTACCACCACCTATATCTACAATCATGTTTCCTTTAGGTTGCATGATATCGATACCGATACCAATTGATGCAGCCATTGGCTCATGAATTAAGTATACTTCTTTTCCATTTACACGTTCAGCCGATTCTTTTACAGCACGCATTTCCACTTCAGTAATTCCCGAAGGAATACAAATAACCATACGGAGTGCAGGTGTGAATAAACGTTTTTGTAAAGCTGGAATACTTCTGATAAGCATTTTAATCATTTGCTCCGAAGCGTCAAAATCTGCAATAACTCCGTCTTTAAGTGGACGAATTGTTTTAATATTTTCGTGTGTTTTTCCCTGCATCATATTCGCTTCCTTACCCACAGCAATAATTTTGCCAGTAATTCGGTCGCGTGCTACAATAGAAGGGCTATCTATGACAACTTTATCGTTGTGAATAATTAGCGTGTTTGCGGTTCCAAGGTCAATCGCGATGTCCTCGGTCATGAAATCAAAAAATCCCATATTTTCTTTTAGGGTTAATTTATTTAAAAAAAAGTCGATTCGTAGAGCAAAAGTATAAAAATTAATTGGTTTAATTCAAAATAAAAACGCAGCAATTCAAAAAGAATTGCTGCGTTTGAAAAATAAAAAATTATTATATTTTTTTAATGTTTGAAATGGCGTATTCCAGTGAATACCATTGATACATTATTTTGATTGCAGTAATTAATACTCAACTCATCTTTTATAGATCCACCGGGTTGAATCACGGCTGTAATTCCTGCTTTATTGGCAATTTCCACACAATCTGGGAAAGGGAAAAAAGCATCGCTGGCCATTACAGATCCAGTCAAATCAAACTCAAATGATTTTGCTTTTTCAATCGCGTGAATTAATGCATCGACTCTAGAAGTTTGCCCAGTGCCTGATGCACAAAGTTGTTTGTTTTTTGCCAATACAATAGTGTTTGATTTTGTGTGCTTGCAAATTTTAGATGCAAACAATAAATCTTCTATTTCTTCTTTTGAAGGAGCTGTTTTTGTCGCTGTTTTTAAATGGGCCTCAGTATCAGTAACTAAATCTTTATCTTGTACTAAAACACCATTCAAACAAGTTCGTACTGATGTTGCAGAAAGCGCTACTTCTTTTTGAACTAAAATAATTCGGTTTTTCTTTTCTTCTAATAAATCAACTGCATGATCATCAAAACTTGGAGCAATGACTACTTCACAGAATAATTTGTTGATTTCTTCGGCTGTTGCCAAATCGATATTTCCGTTGGCAATTAAAACACCTCCAAAAGCTGATGTTGGATCTCCTGCTAAAGCATCAAGATATGCTTCTTTCATTGTTTTTCTAGTAGCAATCCCGCAAGCATTATTGTGTTTTAAAATAGCAAATGTTGGGTCATCATTTTTAAATTCACCCATCAAATTCACGGCAGCGTCTACATCCAATAAGTTGTTGTATGACAATTCTTTTCCGTGAAGTTTAGTAAACATTTTGTCGAAATCGCCAAAGAAAAATCCTTTTTGATGTGGATTTTCTCCATAACGCAATACATTTCCTTTGGTTTCGCTTATTTTTAAAACCGCTTCTTCGTGATTTTTATTGAAATAGTTAAAGATAGCCGAATCATAATGTGAAGAAACATTAAAAGCTTTTGTTGCAAACGTTTTTCTTTCTTCTAATGTAGTTTCTCCGTTGTTGTTAGAAATGATATCTAAGAATAATTGGTATTCATTTACAGAAGGGACAATTACAGTGTCTTTGAAATTTTTAGCTGCAGCACGAATCAATGAAATACCACCGATGTCTATTTTTTCAATAATATCTTCATCACTTGCGCCCGAAGCGACTGTTTTTTCGAAAGGATATAAATCGACAATAACCACATCAATTTGTGGAATTTCGAATTCTTTCATTTGTAAAACATCTTGTTGGTTGTCTTGACGGTTCAAAATTCCGCCAAAAACTTTTGGGTGTAATGTTTTAACTCTTCCGCCTAAAATAGAAGGATAATCAGTCACGTCTTCTACCGGAACAACTGGAATGCCTAGATTTAATATAAATTCTTCGGTTCCGCCAGTAGAATAAATAATTACATTTTGCTCGTGAAGTTTTTTAACAATAGGTTCAAGTCCTGTCTTGTCAAACACTGAAATTAGTGCCGATTTAATCGTTTTTGTAGTGCTCATTGTGTTGTTGTCGTTTGAAGTAGCAAAAGTAGTTTTTTTGAAATTAATTTTAAGTGTACTTTGTAACAAATGTTCTTATTTTTATACTAATTTTTAAATCGGTTTTGGAAACTAGAGGTCGATTTGTACAAACGTGTTTTATACGTGCCATTATGATGATATATATTCGATTGCTGAAAGAGAGTTTTGGATTTGCGGTTAATGCTTTGCGAAACAATAAATTGCGAACATTGTTGTCGCTTTTAGGCGTTACAATTGGAATTTTTTCGATTATTGCGGTGCTTACAGCAGTAGATTCTTTGGATAGAAAAATCAAAAAGGATTTAAGTACATTAGATAAAAACTCTATTTTTTTATTCAAGCATCCTTTTGGACCAAGTGATATTCCAGAATGGAAAAGAGATCAATTTCCTAATGTAACTTACCAAGAATATGAGTATCTGAATAAATCCCTTAACGATTTGGATGCTATGTGTTTTCAGCTGTTTGCCAAAAGAGAAGCCATAAAATACGAAGGAAAAACAGTAAGTTCTATTAGTGTGGTACCGGTTACTTATGAGTTGGAAGATATTCAATCATTAGCTTTTAAAGAAGGACGTTTTTTTAACGAATCGGAATCCAATTCCGGAAAACCGTTGGTTGTTTTAGGGTACGATATTGCTAAAAATTTGTTTGAAGGAATTGACCCGATTGGTAAACAGGTGCGTTTGTATGGACAGAAATTTACTGTTATTGGTGTTTTAAAGAAAGTTGGCGCTGGTATTTTTGGAGAAGAAGATGATACCACCGTTTATTTTCCGGTTAATTTTTTGCGTCGATTGTATGGAGATAATAATGAAACACTTATGCCTGCCATATTAATTAAACCTGTTGATGGAGTTGATATAGATGCTTTTAAAAGTGAATTGGCACAAAAACTCAGAAGCTATAGAGGGTTGAAGGTTGGAGAAATTGACAATTTTTTTATTAATGTCCTTTCTGGTCTTACTGATATGTTAGATGGTTTAATGGGGCAAGTTAAAGGCGGTGGAATATTTATAAGTATCTTTTCGCTTCTTGTAGGAGGTTTTGGAATAGCTAATATTATGTTTGTATCTGTTAAAGAACGAACGAACTTGATTGGTATTCAGAAATCACTTGGGGCAAAACAAAAATTCATTTTATTCCAGTTTTTATTTGAGTCTGTTATTTTATGTTTGTTTGGAGGAATTATTGGAGTGTGCTTTGTTTGGATAATCTCTTATGTCCTTACTAATGTCCTAGATTTTGAGTTTATACTTGGTCTAGGGAATATTCTTTTTGGAGCAGGAATTTCAATTTTTATAGGAATTATAGCCGGAATAATTCCAGCATACATGGCGTCAAAATTAGATCCTGTGGAAGCAATTAGAAGTGGGATGTAGTTAAAAAAAAACTAATTTATTGCGTAAGTTTCAGGTTTTCAGTTGATTCAGATTTCTCTTCTGTAAGGGTTTGTTAATGGATTTTATTGGTAAAAATTTTCTTACTTTTGAAATTATATTTTGCTTTTATAAGCATTGTAATTATCTAAAAGAAAACTTTAAAATCAATTTAATTTATGAAAACCAATTTTACCAAAAAAGCCTTAATGGGTTTGTTTTTAATGTCAATGGCTATAGTAACCATGTCCTTCACACCTTCAGGGAAAGAGGTGAGAAATTGTTTAACAACATCTTTTAGTGTTGTTGATAATGACACTATCTTAACTAGTTATTATAAAAGAGGTGAAATTGATATTCCTTCAAAGGATAATGGGTATTTTATTGGTTGCTTTCCTCAAGTGCTACCTTCTTGCTCCACGCAATCGGTTACTTTTCAATGTGTAACTCCAGTCATTGGAACTGGGACATTTACTTTTAAATGGACTGTTGGGCCAGGATGGACTAACTCTGGAACTATATATACAGGGAACAATTATCTTATTTTAATACCAAGTTCTCCCACTGCAACACCATCGAGTGTTTCTGTAACCGCATATTTCACAAATAACAATGGTAATAGTAGTGCATATGATGTTGGATCTTGTTCAGTTTACAGAGCTTCTACATTTACCAGTAACGCAGTAATTAACGGAAATAATGTATGTACAGGCTCTGGTGTTTTTAATATTACAGGAGTGAATGCTGGTGAATCAGTTGCGTGGAGTCTGTCAAATTCATCATTAGCATCATTAAGTAATTCTTCCAGTACTCAAACAACTGTAACCATGAACGGTAGTGGAGATTTAGGCAGTTTAATTGCAACCATTACTAACTCTTGCAATCAATCAGTACAAAAGACATTTTCATTGTATTCAGGCATTCCTACTCTGAAAGATTTTACATGTGATTCGAGAGGTAAAGATTTTTGTTCTGGTTCAGTTGGAGTTCCTTATACTTATTTACCATCCTTAGATCTTAATGATAAGATTACAGCCAACTTTAATGGTTTAACTGTTTCCGAGGCAACAAATAATGCAAATTGGGAATGGCAGGTTGTAAATAGTAATATCTCTCTTTCAAAGGCAAGAAATTTAGCTAGAATTGGAATGATGAATTTTGGACAAACAGGAGTCAGAGTCAGAGCGAAAAATGCATGTGGTTGGTCTGATTGGCAAGAATTGAATTTTGAAATATTTGAAACACAGGAAGCTTTAAATAGAAATCAAAATACAACTACTTACACCGTTTACCCGAATCCAACTAGTGAAATAATAAATGTAGTGTTGAAAGATAAAAATGCCCAAGTCAAAAAAGGAAAAGGAACTAGAATTTCAGCTCAGCTTTATAATATGAAAGAGCAGTTAAAATCAAGAGCAGAAATTATAAACAATACTGCTTCTATTAACGTTAAAGGTTTAGAAAAAGGTGTTTATGTTCTGAAAATCAATATTAATGGTCAAATAGAAAATCATAGAGTTGTAGTTGATTAGATACACATTTGATGTAAGAAAAAAGGGGGCTTTTAGAAATTAAAGCTCCCTTATTATTTTATGAGTTTGTTTCAGATTTTTGGAATGTAGTTTTAAGGAACATCCTTAGCGGCTTTTATCGGATTGATCTCAGGAATTTTCCTGTAATTACAGTTTCCAAATTAGATCCTGCGGAAGCGATTAGAAGTGGGATGTAAATTAGTGTTTTTCAATTTTGTCATTTCGACGAAGGAGAAATGACAACTAAATATAATTTAATTAAAATAAAAAATCCCGTCTGAATTAGACGGGATTTTGAATTATCGTACTTCCTGATTTAAAATCAAATCTAAATATAAGTTGATTTTGTCCTTCAGTTCTTTTCTAGGGGTAATAAAATCAAGGAAACCGTGTTCTAAAAGGAATTCAGAAGTTTGGAATCCTTCAGGTAAATCTTTACCCGTGGTATCTTTTACGACACGCGGTCCGGCAAATCCAATTAAAGCCCCTGGTTCTGCAATATTAATGTCGCCAAGCATTGCGTATGAAGCCGTAGTTCCTCCTGTTGTTGGATCTGTACATAACGAAATGTATGGAATTCCAGCTTCAGCCAATTGTGCTAATTTCGCTGAGGTTTTTGCCAATTGCATTAGCGAATAAGCTGCTTCCATCATACGGGCACCACCTGATTTAGAAATCATCACAAAAGGAATGTTGTTTTCTATAGAGTGATTAATTCCACGTGCGATTTTTTCCCCAACAACAGCTCCCATTGATCCGCCAATAAAGGCAAAATCCATACAGCAAACTACTAAGTCATTTCCTTTCGATTTTCCAACTGCCGTACGAACAGCGTCTTTCAATTTTGTTTTCGCAATAGCATCTACCAATCGATCAGCATATTTTTTAGTATCCACAAATCCAAGTGGATCTTTTGCAGTCATATTTGCATCAAGTTCGGTAAACTCGTTGTTATCGAATAATATTTGGAAATATTCAGCACTACCAATTCTTACATGAAAATCATCTTCTGGACTTACCCATAGGTTTCTTGCCAGTTCATCGGCATCTACAATTTTTCCTGTAGGTGATTTGTACCAAAGTCCTTTTGGAACATCCATTTTATCTTCGGTAGCAGTCGTAATTCCTTTTTCTTTTCTTTTAAACCAAGCCATATTTCTTTAATTATGAATTATGAATTATAAATTAGGAGTTGTTTCGTAATTTGTAATTCGCAATTTGAATTTATAATGTATTAACGTTTTTTAAATCAGCAAATGCCTGTTCTAATCTAGTATTGAAGGTAACTTCTCCTTCGCGAACCCATTTTCTTGGGTCGTAATGTTTTTTATTTGGAGAATCAGCGCCTTCTGGACTTCCTATTTGAGTTCTTAAATAGTCAATTTTAGAATTCATGTAATCACGAATTCCTTCTGTGAAAGCAAATTGTAAATCGGTATCAATATTCATTTTGATTACGCCATAAGAAATAGCTTCTCTAATTTCTTCTAATGTAGAACCTGAACCACCATGAAAAACAAAATCTACAGGGTTGTTTCCTGTATTGAATTTATTTTGAACATAATCTTGAGAGTTTTTCAGGATTTTTGGCGTTAGTTTTACATTTCCGGGTTTGTACACACCGTGAACGTTCCCAAAAGCAGCAGCAATGGTAAAACGAGGAGAAATTTTCATTAATTCTTCGTAAGCATAAGCTACTTCTTCGGGTTGCGTGTATAGTTTTGAACTGTCAACATCGCTATTATCTACACCATCTTCTTCACCGCCAGTAATGCCTAATTCAATTTCTAGAGTCATACCCATCTTGCTCATACGAGCTAAGTATTTTTTACAAATTTCGATATTTTCTTCGATTGGTTCTTCTGACAAGTCAATCATATGCGATGAATACAAAGGTTTACCTGTTTCTGCAAAATGTTTTTCAGAAGCATCAAGTAATCCGTCAATCCAAGGTAATAATTTTTTAGCGCAATGATCTGTGTGTAAAATAACAGTAGCACCGTAAGCTTCGGCTAATGTATGTATGTGTTTTGCGCCAGCAACGGCACCGGCAATAGCTGATTTTTCGTTGGCGTTAGATAATCCTTTTCCAGCATTAAACTGTGCACCTCCATTAGAAAACTGAATAATTACAGGAGCGTTTAGTTTTGCAGCAGTTTCTAAAACACCATTTATAGTACTTGAACCCACTACGTTTACAGCTGGTAATGCAAAGCCTTTTTGTTTTGCATAATTAAAAATTTCTTGAACTTGGTCGCCAGTTGCAACGCCTGGTTTTATATTGTGTGCCATTTGTTAAAAAATTAAGATTGACAAAATTACAAATTTACTTTTAGAACGGATAGTTTATACCAATATTTAGTATAGATTGACTTAAATTTAATTCTTTAAACCATTTTCTGTTTTCTTCTTTTGCAGGATTATAGGTCTTGAAACCAAAATCTATCCTGGCTAAAAAGAAGTTAAAATCATATCTAAATCCAAGCCCTGTGCCTAAAGCCAGATCTTCCAACGATTTAAAACCGCTAAAAATTTTGGTTTCATCGGTTTCACTATCAAGTACGTTCCAAATGTTTCCGCAATCGGCAAAAAGCGCTCCGTTTAAATCACCAAAAAATTTGAATCTAAATTCAGCATTGAAGGCTATTTTCATATTGGCTTCATTAAAATCATTTAGCCCGCCTGAACTTCCTGGGCCCAAACTATACGATTGCCATGCTCTATTATCGTTAGATCCACCGGCAAAATAACTTCGGGAAAAAGGAACTGATTTTGAATTTCCGTATGGAATAGCAATTCCAAAAAAGCTTCGAACAGCAAAAGATTTATCATCGGTTAAATCCCAATGTTTTACGTAATCGAATTCGGTTTTAATGTATTGAGAATATTCTAAACCAAAGATACTCTTTGATCCATCAATATCTTCCGGCTGTTTGGTAATGTTAGAAACTAACGAAAGAAGGTTTCCTGCAGATTCTATTTTAGCTCTAAAGCTATAGAACTCATTGTCAAATAAACCTGTTTTGGTTTCTTTTGAGAAACTTATATTAGAGGCAAATATTAAATTATTCTCAGTAAGTCGTTCTTTACGCTCTTTGATGCTTTTGATTGTTTTATAATCGTTGCCAGTTGGGTTTAAAGCAGGAAAATCATTGTTCAAGGCACTGTTGATAAAAGAATCTGCACCGCCTGCCTCTTTGGTTAAATTTCCTTCAGCATCAATGTAATCAGGATTTGTATTGTAAACTAAGGCTAAATCATTTAATCTATTATAGGAAGAACCGTAAACATTAAAGTAATTGTTGGTATTGATGTTTTTTACGTATTGAACATTAATCAAATCCAATTTGGCATTCATGGTTTTATTAGGAACCCAACTATAATTTACAATAGAAGTAAAATTTTCTTTGTCTAGTCCTATGTTTCTTTGTTTGGCAAAACCAGCACTAATTAAACTATTAGGGAACATGGATTTTGGAATAATCCGTTCTGTTTTAAAAGGCAAAAACAATCTTGGGAACAATAATCGCATATCGGCACCAACTTCTAATACATTAAAAAATTGATTGTCAAGATTGGATACTTTTGAAGAAGAACCTATATTACCTCTTAAACCAAGTTCTAATATTTCGGCACCTCTAAAAATATTACGAATGGATACCGAAGTAGCTCCAGAAATACCAAACTCCTGAATATTGGAGTGTGTAAAATCGAAATCGGTTTTAAATCCGTACTTGTCTTTTGAGGTTAAAATTATATTGGCTTTAAGAGTATGGGTAACAGGATCTTCAACATAAACGATGTTGGGGTAATTAAATACCTTTAGATTGCTTAAAGATCGCAGTGTAAGTGTTTTTTTTTCTTCGCTAAACAAGCTGTCTTTTTGTATAAAAACGGCATCAGTTAAAGCTTTAGGGCGATAACGAAGTTTGTTTGAACTGTATATATTGAAGTTTTTATATCGAGCACTATCAATAATTTTATTTTGATTTTTAGTGGCTAAATCGTTTGTAAAAATATTGACTTCACTAATTCTGTATATCTGATAAGGTTTTGTTTTGATAGAGTCTCCATCTTTAAATTCTCTATCTGTGATATAGATTTTTACAGGCGCTTTTTTAGTCATCGTATCAAGTACAAAATTGATGTTTTGCTGCTGAAAATGATATACACCACGATTTCTAAAGTAAGCGGTTAGTCTGCTTCTTTCTAAATCAAAATTTTCGGTTTTATATTGTTCGCCTTGTTTAAGGTGCGATTTTCTCTTTGATAATAAATAAAGTGAATCAATAGCTGGCGTTTCAATTTCTCTAGAAATAGTATCTAAAAAAGTAGGTTGCCCAGTTGTAAGCGTATATTTAATGTTTCCGCGTTGTTTGTCGTGATATTGTGCTTCAAATTTAGCTTCTGCATCAAAATAGCCTTCGTTAAAGTAATAGGCTTTTAAGTTTTTTATAGAACGTTTGGTTTGTATGGTGTCTATAATAACAGGTGGTTCTCCGGTTTTTCTTAAAAAACTATGCCAGCCAGAATACCAAAAGGATTTTCCTAAACGATTGACTTGTTTTTTAGATAACCATTTGGCTTTTCGGTAATATTTTTCTGGATTTGCAGTGTATTTGGCTCTAAAAATAGAATCTGTATTGTCTTTTGCCAGATTGTACATATTCAATCTTAGTTTATAACCAAGAATTGAAGTGTTAGGCGATTGTACGATTTGAGCAATAATATCTTCTTTTTTTACTTGCTTTCCATTTACACCTAATTCGTTTTTAGTTAATAGGAATTTATCTGCCGGAACTTTCTTAACAACATTACAAGCTGAAATTAGTGCAGCAATTAGAATAAATAGTGATATTTTTGTAGAGATATTATTCAAAAGAATCAGAAATTTATCCAAAAATACACTTTTTTAATGGTTAGCAAAAGTCAAATAAAGCTTATAACGAGTTTAGTTCAAAAAAAATATAGAAAACAACATCAATTGTTTATTGCCGAAGGGGTAAAAGTAATTGAAGAGCTTTTAAATTCTAACCTTCAATTAGAGCATATATTCATGACTCAGGAAATGTTTTTTGATGTTTCCAAAGCACAAAAGTCAATTATTTCTGAAAATGATCTTAAAAAAATATCAGCTTTAACTACTGCTAACGATTGTTTGGCTGTTTTTAAAATTCCACAAGAAAAAGCTATTGTAGATCAAGGTTTAATTGTAGCGCTCGATGATATTCGCGATCCGGGAAATTTAGGAACAATCATTAGATTGTGCGACTGGTTTGGAATTTCGCAAATTGTTTGTTCGGAACAAACAGTAGATGTTTACAATCCTAAAGTCGTGCAAGCTACCATGGGGTCTATTGCTAGAGTGAATATTAGTTATGTGAATTTAGAAGATTATTTGGCGAATGCCAAAACAATTATTTTCGGGACTTTTATGGAAGGCGAAAATATTTATAAAACCACTTTGCCTCAGGAAGGAATTATTGTTTTAGGAAACGAAGCCAACGGAATTTCTAAAGCTGTTGAAAATCTAGTTACTCAAAAAATTTCGATTCCTCGTTTTGGAAATTTACAACAAACAGAAAGTTTAAATGTAGCGACTGCTACTGCGATTATTTTGAGCGAATTTAAGCGTTCAAATTAATGAAAAGCAAAATTAATAAACACTCCGCGAGTTGCCATTGAGGCAACATTTCCTGTCCATGGGCTGTTTGGGTCGGCATCTGGAATTAATTCGTTTTTCATTCCAAAAACACCTCTTATAGAAGGAGAAAACTTAAAATACTCCATATACAAATCGATACCCAATCCTAATTCATAGTTGCTGGTGCTTTTAACCATTCTAAATCGATTTGCCGAATTGTCATCTGGTGATTTAGCATTACTCGATAAATTCATATCGGTTGAAACACCGCCTAGAACATAAGGTCTAACATTTCCAATCCTTTTAGAAGAAAATTTCAGTAATAACGGAAAGTGTATGTAGGTTGATTTTACTTCTCTTAAAGCATCAACAGGGTCTTCTATGCCTGGAAAATGCAAATTTCGTTGTCCGTAGTACAATCCTGGTTCGAAACGCAAATCTACATATTCGGCAATTCTTAAGTTGGTAATTAAACCTACATTAAACCCGGTTTGACTATCAACTATAATGTCTTGACCGTCAAATTTTTTATCAATTTTAAAGTCATAATTGTTAAAACCAAGAAAAAAACCAAAATGAAGTCGTTGCTTGTCGAAGTTTTCTAAATTAATAATAGGTTTTCTAGCAAACATACTTCTGCTGAAAATCTTTTGAGCATTACTAAAAGTGGATGTTAATACAAATATTATAATTAAAAGCTTCTTCATTTTATTTCTTAGTTGCCGAATAAATGGTTGCCACACCAAAAGTTTGTGGAAGGTGTTTTACATCTATAAACCCAATTTTCTGTAAAATATTGTTTAAACGTTCTCCATATGGAAAAATTGATGCCGAATCAGATAAATACTGATACGCAACTTTGTCTTTAGAGAATAGTTTTCCAATTAAAGGCAATATGTATTTGGTGTAAAGTGTGTATCCTTGTTTGAAAGGGAATTTTTCTGGAATTGAAGTTTCAAGAATAACAAAAATTCCATTTGGTTTTAAAACTCTTAAAATTTCAGATAATCCCAATTCCAAATTTTCAAAATTTCTTATTCCGAAAGCCACAGTTACCGCATCGAAGGTATTGTCTTCAAAATCTATTTTTTCAGAATCGCCTAAAACCATTTCTATTTTGTGCGAAAGGTTCTTATGTGCGATTTTTTGCTTTCCTACTTCAAGCATTCCAGCCGAAATATCAAGTCCAATAATTTTGTCGGCATTGGTTTGTGATAAGAGTATTGCTAAGTCACCTGTTCCAGTAGCAACATCAAGAATTGTTTTAGGTTGTTTTTGAGCAACCATTTTTAAAATTTTTTTTCGCCACTTTACATCAACACCAAATGAAATAACTCTGTTCAAATTATCGTATTTTGAAGAGATGGTATCGAACATTTCTGCTACTTGTTCTTTCTTCCCTAGAGCGGAATTTTTGTAAGGTTTGGTACTAATCGACATAAAAAAATTTTCAACAAATATAGAATTTAATTTTTAATGTAAAAAAGGAGGTTAATCGTCGATTTTTTTGATTTGTTAATCGTTTTTTTAACTGAAATCAGGTATTTTTTAAAATACTAACTGTTTGGTATTGTGTTATTTAAAATATTGTGTTAAATTTATCATCTAATAATTCGTTAAACAGTTCATTGTTTTGTTGGTAGAAAATAATTGATTAATTGGCACAATTAGTTTAGTTATTTCAATCAGAATCAGCAATTGTTTTTTTGCAATTGTTTTATGAGTGTCACAAACGTTCTTTGGGTTAAATTTGTTTTTGGAAATTTTAGTTTTTGTTATATTGCTTTAGTGGTATTTGGTGATATAGCGTTAGAGATTTTAATCTCGGTTTTTTATTGGCCAAAAAAGTTTTGGTTGAACAGTAAAAAACATTGTTTTGATTGATATTATACCGAAAACGATATTATTAGAAATTAAACACCTTATTTTTAAGGTGTTTTTTTTTGGAATAAACTTTAGATTTTCAGATAAGTTTCGAAAGTAAATGAAAATTGATGTTTTTCATCTTTATCATGAAATACTGATTCAGCTAATTTCCATTCTTTTAAATCGATTTCGGGGAAAAAAGCATCTGCTTCAAAAGTGTTATGAACTCGAGTAAGTTCTATACAATCTGCTAAGTGAATGGATTGCTTGTAAATTTCACCGCCTCCAATAACGTAAATAGTTTCGTTTTTCGGACAAGCTTCTAGTGCTTTTTCAATAGAATTAACAACTATACAGCCGTCTTGTGCTATATAGTTTTTGCTTCGGGTTATGATAACATGGGTGCGATTGGGTAGTGGCTTTGGGAAGCTCTCAAAAGTCTTTCTTCCCATAATGATGTAATAACCAGAAGTAAGTGTCTTAAAATGCTTGAAATCATCAGGTAAATGCCATAGCAAGTCGTTGTCTTTGCCTAATTCATTGTTTGTGCCTGCAGCTGCAATAAGTGTAATCATTAACTGTTGTTTTGGTCTAAATCTTTTTGAAGCTGTTCTATTTTGCGTTCTTGCTTGGCGATGAGTTTGTCAATTTGAGTACGCTCCCAGTTTTTGTTCATAAAACTATCGGTAATAAAAACACGAATAAAATGTAATATGAAAATAAAACTCCAAATAGTAACGGCCCACAAAAACCAATGCGTTTCAGGGAAAACACCTAATAATTTATTGGCAACCAGAAAAAAAATACTGCCTAAAGCAAATACCACGAAATGATAATACAGACGCTTTTTTTGTTTTAAGCGTTGTCTTGCGTATTCATATTGTTCGTGTTGGTTAGTATCCATATTTAGTAGAAAATTATGGTTAAATATAAAACTTATTTTGAAAAATACATGCTAAATGTATTCGGTTAACAAAATAAAAATATTTGTGATTATCTTGTCAAAGTAGTAATTGACTGGTCTTAATCCTATTTAAACAGCAACAACTCCTTTTATATGAGCGTGCGGTTCATAACCTTCTAGAGTGAAATCTTCAAATTTAAAATCGAAGATGTTTTTAATAGCTGGATTCAAAATCATTTTTGGTAATGGTTTTGGATCACGGGATAATTGTAATTCTAATTGCTCCATATGGTTGTTGTAAATGTGAGCGTCACCAAAAGTATGAATGAATTCACCTACTTGTAAATCGCAAACTTGAGCTACCATCATGGTAAATAAGGCGTAAGAAGCAATGTTGAATGGAACGCCTAAAAAGATATCAGCACTGCGTTGGTACAATTGACAAGATAGTTTGCCATCAGCAACATAAAATTGAAAAAAAGCATGGCATGGAGGCAAGGCAGCTTTTCCGTTAGCAACATTTTCAGCAAATGACTTTGTTGTGTCTGGCAAAACCGATGGATTCCAAGCAGAAACCAACATTCTACGGCTGTTTGGATTGGTTTTTAGCGTTTCAATTAACTCTTTAATCTGATCGATTTCTTCGCTATTCCAGTTGCGCCATTGGTGCCCGTAAACAGGACCTAAATCGCCATTTTCGTCGGCCCATTCGTCCCAGATTTTAACACCATTTTCTTTAAGATAAGCGATATTGGTGTCGCCATTCAAAAACCAAAGCAATTCGTAAACAATAGATTTTAAATGTAGTTTTTTTGTTGTTACCATTGGAAAACCTTCAGCTAAATCAAAACGCATTTGGTATCCAAAAACACTTTTGGTTCCTGTTCCTGTTCTGTCGCCTTTTTGGTTTCCGCTTTCTAAAACGTGTTTAACTAAATCTAAATATTGCTTCATCTTCTATCTTCTGGGTTTGTGTATGGATTCGAGTAAACAAATCGACAAATAATTGAATAAACTTTTTACGATTCTCTTTTCGAAATTTCGTCTCTTATTTTGGCTGCTTTTTCATAATCTTCTTCTTGAACGGCTAATTCCAGTAGTTCATGAAGTTCAGATAAGCTGTTTTTAGAATAAGTGCTTTTTGTATCGTTGCCTTCGTCAATCCCAAATGTTTCAGGAGTAGAAAGTATATCGTCTAAATTTTCTCCTGAACCTTCAGTTTCCGGATTTGCTTTAAGAAAAATACCCGCTTTGTCTAAAATATTTTTATAAGTAAAAATAGGTGCGTTGAAACGTAAAGCTAAAGCAATAGCGTCGGAAGTTCTCGCGTCAATAATTTCTTCTATTTTGTCGCGCTCGCATATCATGCTCGAATAAAAAACACCATCTACTAATTTGTGTATGATTACTTGTTTGATAACAATGTCGAATCTTTCGGCGAAGTTTTTAAACAAATCATGTGTTAAAGGACGTGGAGGTTTAATTTCTTTTTCAAGCGCAATAGCTATAGATTGAGCTTCGAATGCACCAATAACGATGGGCAATTTTCGATCGCCATCAACTTCATTTAAAATTAATGCATAGGCCCCATTTTGGGTCTGACTGTAGGAAATTCCTTTTATAGATAGTTTTACTAAACTCATTTTGCTTTCGATATCCGATATGTGATTTTTGAATCTATATCTAGTAATTGTGTAAATGCAAAGTAACAAAAAACTTTTACTTATTGAAACAAAAAAGAGTCACAAAATGCGACTCTTAATTTTATTATATTCAATATTGATTATTATGAATTTTGAGCTTTGAAAGCTTTCAATTTTTCAGTCAATCTTGGTAAAATATCAAAAGCATCGCCAACAATACCATAATCAGCTACTTTGAAGAAAGGTGCGTCAGGATCAGAATTGATAACTACTTTTACTTTTGATGAATTGATTCCTGCAATATGTTGAATTGCTCCAGAAATACCAACAGCAATGTACAAGTTAGTAGCAACCGGTTTTCCTGTTTGTCCTACGTGCTCACTGTGAGGTCTCCATCCAATGTCAGAAACTGGTTTAGAACAAGCAGTTGCAGCGCCAAGTACAGTAGCTAAATCTTCTATTAATCCCCAGTTTTCTGGACCTTTCATTCCACGACCACCAGAAACAACAACGTCTGCATCAGCAATAGTTACTTTACCAGAGCCTTTTTCTACTGATTGTACTTTTACACCAAAATCGGCATCCGAAATCGATGGTGAGAAATCTTCGGCAGTTGCAGCACCTGTATTTTCGAAAATTCCGTATGAGTTTTTACCCAAACACAATACTTTAACATCTGAAGAAATTTCAGTGATGTTGAAAGCTTTGTTTGAGAAAGCGTTTCTTTTTACTTGAAAAGGAGCCATGTTTACGGGCAATCCAACAACGTTTGAAGCAAAACCTGCATTCAATGATACTGATACAAGTGGTGCAAGGTATAAACTGTCTGTTGAAGAAGACAGTAAAATTAATTTAGCACTTTCCTTTTCAGCAGCTTGTTTTACGGCGTCAGCGTATGCTTTTGCAGTAAAGTTGGCTAATTTATCGTTGGTTACTTTTAATACTTTGTCTACTCCGTATTTACTTAATTCTGAAACATCATTCATGTTGATGGTTAGAGCGGTTACGGTTTGGCCTGTAGTTTCGGCTATTTTTTTTGCATAAGAAGCCAATTCGAAAGCGACTTTCTTGAATTTACCTTCTGCTGATTCTGCGTATATTAATATTGACATGATTTTTTAGTTTAAAGAGTTAAGCTTAGATAACTTTTGCTTCGTTGTGTAATAAGTTGATTAATTCGTCAAGGTTGTCTGGACTGATTAATTTCACTGCTTGTTTAGGAGCTGGTTTTTCAAATTTCACTGCTTTTGTATTGATGTCAGCACTTACTGGCTCTAAAATAGTTAAAGCTTTTGTTCTTGCTGTCATAATTCCTCTCATGTTTGGAATACGCAAGTCTTTTTCTTCTACTAAACCTTTTTGACCACCTACGATTAATGGTAGTGTAGTAGTTACGGTTTCTTTTCCACCGTCGATTTCTCTTATAGCAGTAACGTTGTTACCGTCAATTTTTAAATCGATACAAGAGTTTACGAAGTTGTCTCCTAAAATTCCTGCAATCATTCCAGGAACCATTCCTCCGTTATAATCTAATGATTCTCTTCCCGCGATTACTAAATCGTAACCTCCGGTTTTAATTACTTCAGCCAATTGTTTTGCCACAAACATACCGTCTGTTGGGTTGGCGTTGATACGAATGGCTTCGTTAGCACCAATAGCTAAAGCTTTTCTTAATGTTGGTTCTGTATCAGGACCTCCAACATTCACAACAGTTACATTTGCACCTTGTTGTTCTTGAAACCAAATGGCTCTTGTTAAACCAAATTCATCATTTGGATTGATTACATATTGTACACCGTTAGTGTCAAATTCTGAATCACCATTGGTAAAATTAATTTTTGAAGTAGTATCAGGAACGTGACTGATGCAAACTAATATTTTCATTTTTTTAGTATTTGGTTCTTAAAATCGGAATACAAAATTAGCATAAAATTTGAATTATTTACTATGCATGCATAATATTTTTAAAATCCCATTGTTTCCAATATTTTTAAAGAAAACAAGTCATAATATTGGGTCTGAAATGATAAAGGTTGCGAAAGTAAAAAGAAATGCTTTGCGAAGTTGATATTAAATGAGTCATAAGTTGTTCTTACTCCTGCATACACCTTATAAAATCGTGTCTTGATAGTTTTTTTGTTTAGCTAACTAAGTCAGGTATTCATTTCGATAAATGGGTATTCAAAAAATAAATTCATCATTATAATCATTATATAATTGATAACTAATTTAAAATTTTTATTTTTGCTGTTCAATTTTACAGAGATACATATATAATATGAGAACGATACAATTTAGAGAAGCCATTTGTGAAGCGATGAGCGAAGAAATGCGTCGCGATGAGTCAGTATACTTAATGGGTGAAGAAGTAGCAGAATACAACGGAGCTTACAAAGCTTCTAAAGGAATGCTAGATGAGTTTGGACCAAAAAGAGTTATTGATACTCCAATTGCAGAGCTTGGTTTTGCAGGTATTGCAGTGGGATCAGCGATGAATGGCTGTCGTCCTATTGTGGAGTACATGACATTCAACTTCTCGTTAGTGGGTATCGACCAAATTATCAATAATGCAGCAAAAATGCGTCAAATGTCAGCTGGACAATTTCCAATGCCGATGGTTTTTCGTGGACCAACTGCTTCTGCAGGACAATTAGGAGCAACGCACTCACAAGCTTTCGAAAACTGGTTTGCAAACACACCAGGATTAAAAGTAGTAGTGCCAAGTACCGTTTACGATGCTAAAGGTTTGTTGAAAGCTGCTATTCGTGACAACGATCCCGTTATTTTCATGGAATCAGAACAAATGTATGGTGACAAAGGAGAAGTTCCTGAAGGTGAATACATTATTCCACTTGGCGTAGCCGATATTAAACGTGAAGGAACTGATGTAACTATCGTTTCTTTTGGTAAAATTATCAAAGAAGCACATCATGCAGCGGATGAATTAGCTAAAGAAGGTATTTCTTGTGAAATCATCGACTTGCGTACTGTTCGCCCTATGGATTATGATGCGATTTTAAAATCAGTTAAAAAAACAAATAGATTGGTAGTTTTAGAAGAAGCTTGGCCTTTTGCTTCAGTTGCTTCAGAAATTACGTATATCGTTCAAGAGCGCGCTTTCGATTTCTTAGATGCACCAATACAAAGAATTACAACTGCCGATACACCTGCGCCTTATTCTCCAACTTTATTAAAAGAATGGTTGCCTAATGCACAAGATGTTATTAAAGCGGTTAAAAAAGTAATGTACAAGTAATTGACAATTCATAATTATCAATTGTTAATGGTCAATTAATAAAATAACTATATTTGAAACTTCATCCTTAAAGATGGAGTTTTTTTTTCCTATGAAGAATATTTTTACCCTAATATGTGTTTTTTTTATATCGTCAATTTTTGCTCAAACTAAAGCAGGTGGATTGGTTTATGATGATTTAGGAGGAACGGTTCCGTATGCAAATATCTGTTTTAAAGGTACCCGAGAATGTGTTACGTCAGATGAGAATGGTAGATTCTACATTCAGTCAGACAGTAATCATTCGGTTTTAGTTGTTTCTTATGTTGGTTTTCAAACTACCGAAGTTAAACTGGCAAAAGCAGTTAATTATAACATGAAAGTAGTTTTTGGTGGCGCCAATTTGTTGGAAGAAGTTAAAATTTATTCTGGAAAAACTTCTAAAAAGAACAATCCAGCACTCGACATTTTACGTAAAATTTGGGAGAAGAAGCGTAAAAACGGACTGTACATGTTCAATCAGTACCAAATGAATAAATACGAAAAAGTAGAGTTTGATATGAATACGATCGATTCTGCTTTTATGAAAAACCGTGTTTTCAAAGGATTGGAATTCATTTTTGATCACGTAGATACTTCAAAAGTAACAGGGAAAACGTATTTACCTATTTTCATCAATGAGTCATTGTATGAAACGTATGGGGATAATACGAATGGAAAGAAAAAAGAAATTCTAAAAGCCAATAAAAATTCAGGATTAGGAGAAGGAAACGGTGTCGATACTTTTATAAAAGATTTGTACTCTGAATATGATATTTACAATAACTACCTTAATTTCTTTGACAAGAATTTTGTCAGTCCATTGTCGCGTACCGGAATCAATACCTATAATTATGTATTGAGCGATAGTACTTTTATTGATAATAAATGGTGTTATAATATTGTGTATTACCCGCGACGTAAAAACGAATTGACTTTTAAAGGAGATTTTTGGGTAAACGATACCACATTTGCAATTAAAAAAATTAATATGGCAGCTTCAAAAAGCGCTAATATTAACTGGGTAAAAGATATTTACATTGAGCAGGAATTTGATGTATTGAACGATTCTGTTTTCTTGCTAAAGCGTGACTACATGATGTCTGATTTTGCTTTAAACAAAAAAGAAAAATCAAAAGGAGTTTATGGAAAAAGAACCACTATTTATAGCGACCACAAGTTTAATGAAGTAAAACCGGATAAATTTTACAAAGAAAGTATCAATGATTTCGACCAAAGCGTATACAACAAAACCGATGAATTTTGGGACGAAAACCGAATGGAAAACTTGAGTAAAGACGAATTGGGTGTTTACAAAATGCTCGACACGCTTAAAACGGTAAAAAAATTCAAACAATTGTACAATTTGACGACCATTTTAGCCAGTGGTTATATTCAAAAAGGACATATTGATATTGGGCCAATATTCTCCACCTTTGGTTATAATGACATTGAAGGGCAGCGACTTCGTTTTGGTGGAAGAACCTATTTTGGTTCAAACGATTATTGGAGAATTCAGGCTTACACAGCATACGGATTCAAAGACAATAAATTCAAATACGGTGTTTCTGGAAAAATAATGGTCGACAAAAAAAATCGAATCATTTTATCTGGAGGAAACCGTCGTGATGTAGAGCAAATAGGAGTGAGTTTAACTACTTCCAATGATGTTTTAGGAAGAAGTTTTGCCTCTTCTTCCTTTTTTGCCAGCGGAGACAACAGTAAGTTAACTAATGTGAATTTGACCTCACTTTCTGCCGAAATCGAACCATTAAAGAATTTCATAATTCAATCAGGCATATCATACAGAACACTCGAATCGGCTTCACCAACCTTTAGTTTAAATTATTTTGACAACGGAAAAATAAAATCAGATGTCAAACAAGCCGAATTTACGGTAGGGGTAGACTATACCCCAAAAAGAAAACTGGTAGGTTATGGTGTCGAACGTTTAGAAGTCGATAACAATTACCCAAGAGTATTTGTAAATTACAGCCAAGGATTGAAAGGTGTTTTCAATAGCGATTTTAATTACCAAAAAATGCAATTGTATTACCGTCAGCCAATATTTTTAGGCGGAATGGGTCGTTTATTCTCTACATTCGAGGTAGGTAAAATTTTCGGAGAAGTGCCTTTAGGATTAATGGCCGTAGTGCCAGGAAATCAATCGTATTTCGTGATAGACAACACCTACAACCTGATGAATTATTATGAATTCGTTACAGATCAATACACGTCATTGCATTTAGAGCATCATTTTAACGGTCGAATTTTCTCAAGAATTCCATTGCTTAAAAAATTAAATTGGAGAGAAATTGTAGGGGTTAAAGCCGTTTACGGTAGTGTTTCCGATGAAAATAAAGCCATCAATGCTTCAGGCTTAAATTACCTTGCGCCGGTAGATGGTTATTGGGAATACCACGCCGGAGTGGCTAATATTTTCAAATGTTTGCGTATCGATTTTGCTTGGCGAGGCAGTTATATGGACTTGCCAGATGCTCAAAAATTTGGGGTGAAAGCGTCTTTTGGATTTTATTTCTAGAAGCTATTTCCAGCTGTCCGTTTTATCTTTTCTTGCTTAAAGAAAGCAAGAAAAGGATATCACTTCCATCTGG
>JASLID010000033.1 GCA_030153045.1 Flavobacterium sp. | reverse complement strand
TTGTTGTTGTTGTTGTTGTTGTTGTTTGTTGTTGTTGATGTATTGTGCAAATTTATTGTATATTTTTTTGACTGGCTCAGTAATAAAGTCAAAGTTTACCCCTCCATTATCTTTAATCGCCTTTTTAGTCAAATAAATAGCCAATGGCGTTAGTACTATGGATGAAATCCAAGCCCCCATAAAAGGACTCATGCCTGATTCTTGCGCTACTTTTTTTCCGAATGTATTTAAGAAATGAAAAGTGATAAAAATAAGCATGGCAAAAACAATAGGCAATCCTAATCCTCCCTTACGAATAATTGCTCCTAACGGCGCACCAATAAAGAACATTAATATACAGGAATAAGCAATGACAAATTTTTCAAAAAAGGAATGCCAATGTTTATTAATATCTTTTCGTTTTTCTTGAAATGTTAATTCATTCATTTCAATATTTTGTTTGGAACTCAAAGCATCACTCGCTGCAATTTCCAGAATTTTTGTTTTTTCTGAATTGGACAAGTATGATGTTAAATCTGGTGTTTTCGGATTTTTAGGCTGAATTGAATCTACCATATAATTGCTACTAATGCCTATTCTTTGATACACATTATCTGAAACAGAAACCACTTCTTTTTTATAATTTGTGGTTAACGAATCGATGGTGTATCGCAACTCCGTTAAATTCAACATGTGATTGGTGTTGGTAATCTCACCTTGATTTTCATCAACATTATTTAATTTAGACAAATCGATGTTAATGTTATACTTTTTAAAATACACTTTGGCAAAAGGCATTTTCTCGCGATCTTCGTATTTTTTAGGACTGATATCTTCGTAATAATAGCCATCAATCAGCACCAATTGAAGTAAATTAGATTCTTCACTACTAATTAAATGTCCTTTTTTAGATTTAATGACCGTTTTAGCACCTTCTCCTAAGTTGGACTTTTTGTGAATGGTAACACCATCCAGAAGCTCTCCTTTATCCCCCGATTTTTTATCAACTTTAATATTGATACTTCCAATATCACTAAACTGACCTTCGGCAATCGCTAAGGCAGGCTTTACTTGGGCAATATTTTTTCTGAAATTAATAAACTTATATTCTGAGTACGGAATCACATTATTGGCAAAGAAAAAAGAACAAAACCCTAATGTTAGAATAAAAAAGACCAACCATTTTAATGTTCTTTGAAAGGATACTCCAGCCGATTTCATCGCGGCAAACTCATAATTTTCGGCCAAATCTCCAAAAGTCATAATGGAAGAAAGCAAAACCGTAAGAGGTAAAACCATCGGTACTAACTTCGGTGAAGCAAAAGCTAAAAACTTAATTATCATAACGATATCTAAGTCTTTACCCGCCAATTCGGAAATAAACAACCAAACGGTTTGCAGTATGAATATAAAAAACAAGATTACAAATACCGAAGCAAATGTAATCAAGTAAGTTTTTAATAAGTATCTATCGAGGATTTTCATTCCCTTGTTTTAGTCCAGTTTATTAATGTAATAGTTTGGATATTTGCTTTGCACAAAAGTAAACTGATTTTTTGGCAATGGTAAATTGGTTTTGAAAGAATTAACAGTTAATGTCACTCTTGTTCCGTTTTTACCAACAGTAATGGTATTGTAAATTTGATTGGTCGCTACGTCGATTCCAACTAATATTTGTTTTCTTTCGTCTTTTGAACTAATCGGGATCAACTTTACATACTGTATTTTTTTTCCTTTTATGGTTTGAGAAATATCCATCGCCTGTTTGAAACCTTTGTTAAAAAACGTTAGCATTTTTGCTGGTGTGTCATTATCATCTTCGCTACCTCCAACACTTGCAATGGAGATTTCTTCATCTTCTTTAGAAATGGTGTAAATCTTTTTACCATCGCTCATTTTAGTAACACCCATAAAATTTAAAAGATACTGGTTCCCGCTTAGAGTTACATTTCCTTTACTATCCTGATTGATATTCTCTTTTGTATTTTGAAGTGAATATTTAAAATCTATTTGAATGTTTTTATACGTTTTCACTTTAGCTGAAACTTTATCCAATAAAGCTTTTGCTTTTGCAGCATCTTGCGCTTGTGTCGTAATGCTTAAAAAGATAATTATAAGACTGATTACTCTTTTCATCTAATTGCTATTTTTTTCATTATTAAAAAAATGTTCGAGAGCCACTAAATCTGGTATATTTACCGAACGGGCTTTGCTTCCTTCAAATGGACCGACTATTCCTGCTGCTTCCAATTGATCAATTAATCGACCGGCTCTGTTGTATCCTAATTTTAGCTTTCGTTGAATTAAAGATGCCGAACCTTGTTGAGCGGTTACAATAACTTCAGCCGCATCTCTAAACAATGAGTCTCTCTCGGATATATCCATATCAAGATTAATGCCACTCTCCTCGCCTACAAATTCTGGCAATAGATAAGCGGTTGCATAAGCCTTTTGAGAACCAATGAATTCAGTGATTTTATCTACTTCCGGGGTATCTACAAAAGCACACTGTACACGAACCAAATCGTTTCCGTTACTGAACAACATATCTCCACGACCAATTAACTGGTCTGCTCCTCCTGAATCTAAAATAGTTCTTGAATCGATTTTTGAAGTTACTCTAAAAGCAATTCTAGCCGGGAAATTGGCTTTAATCATCCCCGTAATTACATTTACCGAAGGTCTTTGTGTCGCAATAATTAAGTGAATTCCAATCGCACGCGCTAATTGCGCCAAACGAGCAATAGGTGTTTCGACTTCTTTACCAGCCGTCATAATCAAATCGGCAAACTCATCGACAACTAGAACGATATAAGGTAAGAATCTATGTCCTGCTTCTGGATTTAATTTTCGTTGTTTGAACTTATCGTTGTATTCTTTGATGTTACGAACCATCGCATCCTTAAGTAAAGAATAACGGTTGTCCATTTCCACACAAAGTGAGTTTAAAGTCGTAATTACTTTCGAATTATCGGTAATAATAGCATCTTCTACATCAGGTAGTTTGGCTAAATAATGGCGTTCGATCTTATTGAAAAGTGTTAACTCTACTTTCTTTGGATCGACCAAAACAAATTTTACTTCCGCTGGATGTTTTTTGTACAGTAACGAAGTTAAA
This sequence comes from Flavobacterium sp., assembly GCA_030153045.1. GTDB lineage: Bacteria > Bacteroidota > Bacteroidia > Flavobacteriales > Flavobacteriaceae > Flavobacterium. The sequence goes on along the minus strand of JASLID010000033.1, from coordinate 33,741 downwards.
ACGGCATTCAATCCCACCGATTTTCCTTGTCCGGTGGCTCCAGCCATTAATAAGTGAGGCATTTTAGCCAAATCGACTACAAAAGTTTCGTTTGAAATCGTTTTTCCTAAAGCAATAGGCAATTCCATTTCGGCTTCTTGAAATTTAGCCGAACCAATGACTGATTTCATAGAAACCATACTTGGATTTTTATTTGGAACCTCGATACCAATCGTTCCTTTTCCAGGAATTGGCGCTATAATACGAATTCCTAATGCTGATAATGACAACGCAATATCGTCTTCTAAACTTTTAATTTTGGATATACGAATTCCGGCTTCCGGAACAATTTCATATAAAGTTACTGATGGTCCAACGGTAGCTTTAATTTGCGCAATTTCGATTTTGTAGTTGCGTAAAGTTTCTACAATGTTGTTTTTATTTTCTTCAAGTTCCGCTTGATTGATGGTAATTCCGCCTGTAGAATAATCCTTCAACAAATCGATTCCAGGGAATTTATAATGCGATAAATCTAAGGTTGGATCAAATTCACCAAAATCAGAAACTAATCTTGCTGCTAAATTTTCTTCAACAATATCTTCTTCCTCTACTTTTTCGATGACAAAATCGTTTTCATGCGATTTTACTTCTTGTATAGGAATTATAGGTTCTTTATTCGTTGTTTCCAAAACCAATTCGGAAGAACTTGAAATGGTAGGTTTTAAATCTGATTTATTGATTTCAAACTGTGAAATGGGTTTTAAAGTAATTTCTCCTAAATCTTCTTCATCTGATTCGAAATCGTTTCTATTGGGTTTTGTAATTAAGTTATCTCTAACTTCTTCTTCATTTTCTGCAACAGCAAATTCTTCCAAATTATAAGCTGTAGAACCTGTATTTTGTGGTGTTAAATCATCTTTGATTTCTTTCTGCGTACTTTCGAAGAAACCTTTAATTTTATCTGGAGAAACTCTAATCTTAAAAATTAAATAAATAACTATTCCGAAGATTAAAGCTAATAAAGTACCTGTTTTCCCAATGAAATCCTGAGAAAACAAATTCATTTCATAACCAATCACTCCGCCTAATTCTGGTAAAAAATCACCAAAAAATCCAAAAAGAATAGACAAAATAATGATGACAAAAATGTCCCAAAACCATGTTTTTTTCAATTTGGCAACCGCTAAATCTAAAACCAGGTAAGCACCCGTCAAGAATAAAAGGCGAACGAATAAGAAGGATGCCACTCCAAAACCTTTGTAAATAAAAAAATCGGATAAAAACACACCAAACTTCCCTAGCCAGTTTTGAACATGCGAATTTCTGTTTGTTAAATCATGTAATTCACTTTGGTCGAATTTCCCGTTTACAAAATAGGAAATAAATGAAACCGCAAGTGCGATAGCAAGCAACACCAACAAAACACCAAAGGTAATTTTGTGCTGGCGTGACGGACTGAAACGACTTAAAAAGTTAGTTTCTTCAGGTTCTAAAGGAGATTTTTCTTTCTTAGGAGATTTGGCCATTTAAATAAAATACTTTTAAACAAAAATAGTCAATATTACCAATTAAACTAATCGTGGTACATAAATTAAAAGACCAATTGCAATAGCTGTTAAAGCAGCGAAAAACACGGCTCCAGCGGCAATATCTTTGATAAAACCAATACGCTCATGGTAATCAGGGTGAACAAAATCGGCTACTTTTTCAACAGCGGTATTTAAACCTTCAATACTTAAAACCAATCCGAAAACAAGAATTTGAAACATCCATTCTGTTCGGGAAATTTCAAAATAAAATCCGGCAATAATCATCAATACAGCGATTGACGACTGGACCATAACGCTATGTTCAGTAGTAATTAGTTTGATGGCGCCTTTAAAGGCAAACCCCACACTTTTTAAACGACCGGTAAAAAAAGTATTGTCTTTTTCAAATCCCATGTAATCGAATTAAAGCGAGGCTAAAGCAGCTTCGTAATTAGGCTCATCAACAATTTCTTGAACTTGTTCCGTGTATTTTACCACACCGTTTTCGTCAAGAACTACAACTACACGAGAATGCAATCCAGCTAAAGGACCGTCAGTAATTGTTAAACCATAAGCATTTCCAAAACTGGCGTCTTTAAAATCTGAAAGATTAACTACATTTTCTAATCCTTCAGCACCACAAAAACGATTTTGAGCGAAAGGCAAATCGCGAGAAATACTTAAAACTTTAGTGTTTGCTAATGAACTCGCTTTTTCATTGAATTTACGAACTGAAGCAGCACAAGTTCCTGTATCGACACTTGGAAAAATATTTAAAACTAGTTTAGTTCCTTTATAATCTGACAATGAAGAAGTCGATAAATCTGTTTTTACTAGTTGAAAATCTTTCGCTTGTGATCCAATTTCTGGTAGTTGCCCAATTGTATTTACTGGAGTTCCTTTTAATGTTATTTGTGCCATTTTTATTTTTTTTTTTAGAAATCCAAAAGTAATGAAAAATTGCGAATTAGGAATGTCAAGTTTAGATTTAGATTTTTTTTGGAAAAATCCTTTTTTATTAAAATATATATCGTAATATTGCAATATACAAATACAACAATATGGGAGCGTCTAAATCAGATTTTTTTTCAGAAGAGCAAAACGAATTGGCTTCGCTTTTCAAAGCCTTATCACATCCGGCCAGAGTTGCTATTATTGAATATCTACTAAAAGTGGACACTTGCATTTGCGGGGACATTGTTAACGAGTTGCCTCTAGCCCAGCCTACTGTTTCACAGCATTTAAAGGAATTGAAAAATGCCAACATCATCAAAGGAAGCATTGAAGGCACGTCGATTTGCTATTGCATCAACTCAGAAACCTTACAGAAGTTTGAAAACTACTTCTTTCTAATTAAAAAACAATTACAATCTAAATGTTGCTAACTCTAAATATTACACATCATGAAACTATCACAATTTAAAAATCAATTAGAAAACACAGACCAACTGGAATTTGTATTTTCAAACGGTGAAAAAGTACCTGCTCATTTTCACATTACCGAAATTGGCTTGACCACCAAACAATTTACCGATTGCGGTAATACATTTCGCACTTCTAAAACTGCTACTTTCCAATTATGGACATCAGTCGATTTTTATCATCGATTGGAACCAAAAAAAGTCATCAAAATCATCGATTCGACCCAACATATTTTCAACGGAGAAGATTTAGACGTTGAAATTGAATACCAACAAAATACAGTGGGTAAATTTGGGTTAGAATATATTGACGGAAAGTATATTTTGACGAATACTAAAACGGATTGTTTGGCCAAAAGTGATTGTGGCATTCCGACCGAAAAAATCAAACAAAATTTAAACGAGTTGGCAAGTTGCTGTACTCCAAATTCAGGCTGTTGTTAATATGAAAGAATTTATTATAAAATACAAAAAACCAATAGTGATTACACTTGGGGTTACAATATTGAATATTGTTTTTGGATTTGATCCCAAATTCACCATTATTAATGTTTTATGGCTTTTGCTATGATTAACATTTTAGTTCTTTGCACAGGAAACAGTTGCCGAAGTCAGATTGCACATGGTTATTTAGAACATTTTACCGATGCTAAAAAAGTAACTGTTTATTCAGCAGGTGTTGAAACACATGGAGTGAATCCGAAAGCGATTTCCATTATGAAAGAAGATGGAATTGATATTTCAAATCATACATCTAATAACATTGATGAATATTTAGACATTCCGTTCGATTACATTATTACAGTTTGCGATAATGCAAAGGAACGTTGCCCTATTTTTCCATCGAAAGCGATAAAATTACATTACAACTTTCCTGACCCCGCAAAAGCAACGGGAACAGAAAGTGAAATTTTACAAGAGTTTAGAAGCGTTGGTGAAATGATTAAAAAGTATTGTTTGAATTTTATTAAAGTTAATAACTTGTCTTCAAACTGTTAATTATTATCGAAATATTAAGAATTTTATTGCATTTTTTTTAGTAACTTTGAGTATTAACTAAAAAACGAACACTATGAAAATAGCTACAATTGTTGTCCGAGTCTTATTGGGTTTATTGTTTGTTTACGCTTCGGTGAACTTCTTTTTAAAACTAGCTCCTGAACCAGAAACCACAGGTGCTTTTAAAGCTTTTCAATCAGGAATAGTCGCTTCTACTTATATTTTGCCTTTAGCAAAAGTTCTTGAATTACTTTGTGGAATTTCTTTTTTATCTGGTAAATTTGTTTCGCTGGCAAACATTGTTATTTTGCCCGTAACCATAAACATTTTAATGATTAATTTATTTATGACTCCCGAACAATTACCAATAGCTATTGCAATTATGGCTGGAAATTTATTTTTAATTTTTAGATACTGGGATAATTATAAATCTGTGTTTACACCATAAAAAAAAGCTCTCCAAATGGAGAGCTTTTTTTTTATTTATCAATCGAACCTAAAACCCGTTTCATAAAATCATTTAAGGCTTCTTTTTTGTCTTTGCCTTCTTTGACCATTTTATGTACTTCGAGCGCTCCGTACATATTTGAAATTAATTCGCCAATCACATCTAATTCCTCATCTTTCAAAGAAGAAACTTCTGTCAAAGCTTCTAAAACTTCTATGGTTTCAACTAAATAATCTTGGTCATTTTCCTCAATGAACTGAGTTAAATGCTTGATAATTGGTAATTTCATAATTAAACTATTTCGTTAACCAATTCCGTTAAAACCTCTGCTTTATTGGTTTGTGTTTCGTTAACCAATTTTCCGTTTACGAATGTAGCAAACGTTGGCAAATTGCTCACATTAGCTAATTTTCTTGATTCCGGAGCATTTTCGGCATCGACCAAAACAAAAGTGATCCCTTCATTTTCAGTAGCCAGTTTTTTAAATTTTGGTTTCATGATTCGGCAGTTACCACACCATGATGCTGAAAACTGCACAACTACTTTCTCATTTTGAGCTACCAAATTTGATAGTGTATCTTCGTTTAATTCTATTAACATAGCTTTCAATAAAAATAGCAATATCAATATTCAAATTATTGTCATTGAATATTGACATTGCCATTGAGTTTATTTTTTAGTTTTGGCTTAAATAAGTTGCAGTACTTAATCTGTCAGCACTCATTGCTTCTTTACCTTCTTCCCAGTTAGCAGGACAAACTTCACCTTTCGTTTGAACGTGAGTATAAGCATCCACTAAACGAATGTATTCATTTACATTTCTTCCTAATGGCATGTCATTTACACTTTCGTGGAAAATTTTACCTGTTTCGTCAATTAAATAAGTAGCACGGAAAGTTACGTTTGAACCTTCTAATAAGATATCATTAGACTCTTCATCATATACTTCTTCTACATCTAAAATATCTAAAGCTCTAGATAAATTACGAGTAGTATCTGCTAATAAAGGGTAAGTAACACCTTCAATTCCACCGTTATTTTTTGGAGTATTCAACCAAGCAAAGTGCACTTCGTTAGTATCACAAGAAGCCCCAATAACAATTGTATTTCTTTTTTCAAATTCTCCTAAAGCTGCTTGAAAAGCATGTAATTCAGTTGGACAAACGAAAGTAAAATCTTTTGGATACCAGAATAATAAAACTTTTTTGTTGTTTTTTACTGCTTCATCAAGAACATTGATTCTTAAGTTGTCTCCCATTTCTGAGATAGCGTCTACTGTAATGTTTGGAAATTTTTTACCTACTAATGACATATGTATTTAATTTAAATTTATTTTTTTAACGTGGCAAAAATAACCATTATCTTCATGTTATATAATAACTTTTAATTATATTATTTTATTTTAGTATAACTTAAAACTATACAATAAAAAAGGTGGTCTAGAAATTGACCACCTTTATAATTTACTTCTACTTTGCATTAAGCCAAGTCGAAACGGTCAAGATTCATCACCTTGTCCCAAGTTGCAATAAAGTCTTTAACAAACTTCTCTTGAGAATCCGAACAGCCATAAACTTCTGCAATAGCCCTCAATTCAGAATTGGAACCAAAGATAAGATCGACGCGAGTACCTGACCATTTTAATTCTCCAGTCTTACGGTCACGTCCTTCAAATGTATCTTTTGACTCTGAAGTTGCTTTCCAAGTGGTATTTAAATCGAGTAAATTCAAGAAGAAATCGTTGGTCAATGCTTCTGTACGCTTAGTAAACACACCATGTTTAGATTGATTGAAGTTAGTATTCAGTACACGCATGCCTCCAATTAACACAGTCATTTCCGTTGTGGTCAGTGTCATCAATTGTGCTTTATCCACTAACATTTCTTCAGCTGTTACAGTATATTTGGTCTTCATGTAATTACGAAAACCATCTGCTTCAGGTTCTAAAACAGCAAAGGAATCCACATCTGTTTGTGCTTGTGAAGCATCCGTTCTTCCAGGTGAAAAAGGAACAGCTACATGATGTCCTGCATATTCTGCTGCTTTCTCAATACCTACACAACCTGCCAAAACAATTAAATCGGCCAATGATACTTGTTTTCCTCCAGAGGAATCACCATTGAATGTGTTTTGAATCTCACCAAGAACTTCAAGCACTTTCGCTAATTGTGATGGATTGTTGACTTCCCAATTCTTTTGTGGTTCTAAACGAATACGAGCGCCATTTGCGCCACCACGTTTATCAGAACCACGAAATGTAGATGCTGAAGCCCAAGCCGTAGAAACCAACTCAGAAACCGTTAATCCGGAATCTAGAATTTTAGTTTTTAATGTTGTAATGTCATTATAGTCGATAAGTTGATGTGTAACAGCCGGAACCGGATCTTGCCAAATGAGTTCTTCTTTAGGGACTTCTGGGCCTAAATAACGAGTAATTGGTCCCATATCACGGTGTGTCAACTTGTACCACGCACGGGCGAAAGCATCTGCTAGCTCATCCGGATTTTCCAAGAAACGTCTCGAAATTTTCTCATAAATAGGATCCATTCTCAAAGCGAGATCTGCTGTAAGCATGGTTGGCGCATGACGCTTTGACGGATTGTGTGCATCCGGAACTGTGCCTGCTCCTACTCCATCCTTAGGTTTCCACTGATGTGCGCCAGCTGGACTTTTCGTTAATTCCCATTCGAAACCAAACAGGTTTTCGAGGTAATTGTTGCTCCACTTTGTTGGTGTAGTAGTCCATGCACCTTCGAGTCCACTACTAATCGTATCTTCTCCATGACCTTTACCAAAGGAATTTTTCCAACCAAAACCCTGTGCTTCAATACTTTCCCCTGCAGGCTCCACACCCACATATTGACCTGGATCGGCGGCGCCATGCGTTTTACCGAAAGTGTGTCCACCTGCAACAAGTGCTACAGTTTCTTCATCATTCATTGCCATTCGGCCAAATGTTTCTCGAATGTCACGAGCCGAAGCGACAGGATCAGGATTTCCGTTTGGCCCTTCTGGATTCACGTAAATAAGTCCCATCTGAACAGCAGCCAGAGGGTTTTCTAGTTCGCGGTTTCCTGCATAGCGATTATCATCTAACCATTTTCCTTCTGAACCCCAATAGATGTCTTCTTCTGGTTCCCATACATCGGCTCGTCCTCCGGCAAAGCCGAAAGTTTTAAAACCCATCGATTCTAATGCACAATTCCCTGCTAAAATCATTAGGTCGGCCCAAGAAATTTTCTTACCATACTTTTGTTTGATAGGCCATAATAACAAGCGAGCTTTATCAAGGTTGACATTGTCAGGCCAACTGTTGAGTGGTGCAAAACGTTGTGTCCCGGAACCTCCACCTCCACGACCGTCAGCAATACGATAGGTTCCTGCACTGTGCCATGCCATTCGAATAAAAAATGGTCCATAGTGACCATAATCAGCAGGCCACCAGTCTTGAGAATCGGTCATTAAATCGAATAAATCTTTCTTTAGCGCCTTTAAATCAAGACTCTTGAATGCTTCTGCATAATTAAAATCCTCTCCCATAGGATTAGATAAAGAGGAATGTTGACGAAGAATGTTCAACTTCAATTGATTGGGCCACCAATCATTATTTCTCGGACCAGCGCCAGCTGTTAGTTTTGCTGCTCCACCTGAAAAAGGGCATTTACTTTGACCGTTAGTAGGGTTTGTGTTACTTTCCATAATATGATACTATTTGATTTTTAGTTTGTTATCTCAAATTTAAGAATTTAACAAGCTACTTCTTATTGAAAATGATTATTAATTTTGATTTTAAAATAGTAAATAACTATCACTTTTAATAAGAAAAACCGAACATCAAAATTTTTATTCAGTAAGTTTTATATATTTGCCTCCTGCTTAAAAAAGCAGAACTAACAAACTATAATTAACCAAATTATGTCTTTTTTAAAACTATTCAGAAGAAAACCACTAGGAACGATATTACAACAAGGAGGCGACGGAGAGCATTCAGGATTAAATAAAGTATTAACTGTCAAAGATTTAACATTTTTCGGAATTGCCGCAATTATTGGTGGAGGAACGTTTAGCGCCATTGGAAATGCTTGTTTTTCTGGAGGACCGGGAGTAGCTTTATTGTATGTAATTTGTGCTATTGCTTGTGGGTTTACAGCCATGTGTTATGCAGAATTTGCCTCAAGAGTGCCTGTGTCTGGAAGTGCTTATACTTATGCCTACGTATCTTTTGGAGAAGTTTTCGCCTGGATTATTGGATGGGCTTTGTTGATGGAATATTCTATTGGAAACATTTATATTGCTTTTTCTTGGAGTGGTTATTTTACCAATTTATTAGAAACTTTTGGCATTCATTTACCCGAATGGTTGACGATCAATTACAAATCGGCACATGCTGCTTTTATTGAAAACAAAACAGGAGAAGGTTTATTAGCATGGCAAAACGCACCTGTACTGGGTAGCTTAAAAGTCATATTCGATTTACCAGCCGTTTTAATCAATATTTTGATAACTTATTTAGTTTATAAAGGCACAAAAGAATCTAGAAACATTAGTAATGCGATGGTTTACATTAAGCTATCTATCATTGTTTTGGTGATTATTGTAGGTGCTTTTTATATAGATATTAACAATTGGACTCCTTTTATGCCAAATGGTTTTAGCGGCGTAATGGGTGGTGTTTCGGCAGTATTCTTTGCTTATATTGGTTTTGATGCCGTTTCTACATTGGCAGAAGAAAGCAAAAACCCACAACGCGATTTACCTCGTGGTATGATTTACTCATTAGTCGTTTGTACTGTGGTTTATATCATTTTAGCATTAGTTATTACTGGAATGGTTTCTTATACATTATTAGGTGTAAGTGATCCATTAGCTGAAATTTTTGCTTTAAAAGGTGTAAAATGGATGTTATTCATCGTATCAATTGCTGCGGTTGTAGCTATGACGAGCGTAATGTTGGTTTTCCAAATGGGACAGCCTCGTATCTGGATGACGATGAGTCGTGACGGATTAATGCCAAAGAAATTCTCAGAAATTCATCCAAAACACAAAACACCAGGATTTGCTACTATTATTACTGGTTTGGTAGTAGGTGTTCCTATCTTTTTTACTGATGAAAACTTCGTATTAGACTTTACAAGTATTGGAACCTTATTCGCCTTTGTACTAGTTTGTGGTGGCGTTTTAATGTTGTCTCCTCAAAGCGAAGCAGAAATTGCAGAACGTCAAACCAAAGGAAAATTCAGAATTCCTTATATCAATTCAAAATTTATTTTCCCAGCAATCGTAATTGGTTCAATCGTTTTGATTCAATATGCATTTCCAACATTTTTTGCAGATACATTTGATTTCTCAGATGGTAGCTTAAAAAACATCACTATGGTTGTTTTCTTTGTATTGTGTGTTGTAATGGCCGTTATATCATTCTTTAAGAACTTATCATTAATCCCTTTATTAGGATTGATTTCTTGTTGCTACTTATTAACCGGAATGGCGGTTTCTAACTGGAAATGGTTTGGTATTTGGCTAGCAATAGGATTGGTATTCTATTTCGCTTACGGATTTAAAAACAGCAAACTGAATTTCACTAAACTAAAGAACACTTTAGAAGACTAATCACTTCTTTTTATATACTAAAAACCCGTCTTGTGAATCGCTCGACGGGTTTTTTATTTTATGCCAAAGCATCTCTCAACAGACTTTATTTATTTTGATAACTCTTGTTAAAAACTTTAAGTCCATCTATTAAAATTTTAGTTTCTATTCAATACCTGAATTTATTGCAAATAAAAATCCCGCCTGATATAAAATCAAACGGGATTTCTTCCAACTAAAAAAAATAAAATTATAAAATTCCCAACTCTTTCATACAAGCATGCATCATTTCATAAGTACGTGCAATATCATTATCCAAACCAATAGAAAAACGAATCAAACCATCTGTTAATCCCATTTCAGCTTGTTCTTCCAAAGGAATTTCAGAAGATGTTGAAGTTCCAGGTGCACTGAATAACGTTTTATAAAACCCTAAACTTACTGCTAGATATCCTAAGTTTCTTTCTTGCATTAATTCCATCAATTCGTTGGCTTTGTCCAATGAACCTACATCAATGGTCATCATTCCTCCAAAACCATATTCCGGATTAATCATTCCTTTGTAAATTTCATGGCTTGGGTGACTTGGTAATCCCGGATAAACCGTTTTAATGCCGTCCTGTTCGAATTTCTTTGCCAAAAACATCGCGTTGTGACTGTGCTGCTTCATACGAATGTGAAGTGTACGCATATTTTTCATCACACTTGCCGAACGCAAACTGTCCATTGTTGGACCTAATAACATGCTGGCTCCGTTATTCACATTCTTCAAGTCATTGATAAACTCTTGAGATGCACAAACCACACCACCAACCGTATCACTACTTCCGTTGATGTATTTTGTCAAACTGTGAATCACAATATCAGCTCCTAATTTTGCAGGTGCTACAGATAAAGGTGAAAAGGTATTATCTACTACTAATTTCAAACCGTGCTTAATCGCAATTTTAGCCAAACCTGAAATATCAGCTACTTCCAATAATGGATTACTTACCGTTTCGCAATACAATACTTTTGTATTTGGCGTTATTGCAGCTTCTACAACATCTAATTTAGTAATGTCAACAAAAGTCGTTTTCACTCCCATTCTTGGCGCAAAATTTTTCAAGAAAGCATACGTTCCACCATAAATAGTTCTGCTCGAAACAATGTGATCTCCGTTACCACACAATTGCAATAAGGTTGGCGTAATCGCTCCCATTCCAGATGCGGATACGTTAGCACTTTCGGTTCCTTCCATCGCGGCCAATGCTTTGTCTAAGTATAAATTACTTGGAGATGAGTGACGTGAGTATAAATAACAACCTTCAGCATTTCCTTCAAAAGTGTCGAACATTGTTTTTGCAGAAAGAAAAGTATAAGTCGAACTGTCAGAAATAGAAGGATTTACGCCTCCAAATTCCCCAAAATATTGCAAATCCTGAATTCTATCTGCTGGATTAAAATTTTTCATATGATATATTTTATTACTGTAATATAGTTTTATTGAGTTCAAAATAAACTTATTTAAGAAAATAAATCAACAATAAAATAATTATTTAGACAATAAAACTATTAATTTGTATTTTTGTAATTGTATTTTCTTTTTAAATACTAAATTTGATTTCTCAACCAATTATTTTTCAATTATGACTTTTGATACCATTGATAGAAACTTGCTAAAACTACTACAAACAGACAGCAAGAAAACAACTAAAGAGTTATCTTCAAAACTAAATCTTTCAGTAACAGCTGTTTACGAACGCATAAAAAAATTGGAAAAAGAGGGCATTATTTCCAATTACGTGGCACTTCTTAATCGAAATAAAATCGAAAAAGGATTTGTGGTTTTTTGCCATTTAAAATTGATGCAGCACACCAAAGAATTTATTTCGCAATTTGAAAAAGAAGTAGTCAAACTCAACGAAGTACTTGAATGCTTTCACGTGAGTGGGGATTACGATTATATCTTGAAAATTTGCGTGAAAGACATGGAAGAATACCGTGAATTTATGGTAACCAAACTGACTACATTACAACACATTGGTAGTACACACAGTACATTCATGATTGGCGAAGTGAAAAATACCACTGTTTTTGAAATTTAAACCTTCTTTTTCAAAATTGATATTGTAATTGAATATTGTCATTGCAATTAAATTTGTAATTTTGTCACTCGAAATTTTTAAAAACACAACAAAAATAAACACTATGAGTTCATTTGACGTAGTTATTATAGGTTCAGGTCCTGGTGGATATGTTGCAGCGATTCGTTGCGCACAATTGGGAATGAAAACTGCTATTATCGAAAAATATTCAACACTTGGAGGTACTTGTTTGAATGTAGGATGTATTCCTTCTAAAGCATTGTTAGCCTCTTCTCATCATTACGAAGAATTACAACATTTTGCAGATCACGGAATTGAAGTTTCTGGAGAGGTAAAAGTAAACCTAGAAAAAATGATTGCCCGCAAACAAGCGGTAGTGGATCAAACCTCTGGTGGTGTAAAATTCTTGATGGACAAAAACAAAATCACTGTTTTTGAAGGTGTAGGTTCATTCGAAAATGCAACTACAGTTAATGTGACGAAAGCGGACGGTTCTGTAGAAAAATTGGAAGCTAAAAATACGATTATTGCTACAGGTTCAAAACCATCTTCTTTGCCATTCATCAAATTAGACAAAGATAGAATCATCACTTCAACCGAAGCTTTAAAATTACCAGAAGTTCCTAAACACCTTATTGTTATTGGTGGCGGAGTTATTGGTTTAGAATTAGGTCAAGTATATTTACGTTTGGGAGCTCAGGTTTCTGTAGTAGAATTCATGGACAGAATCATTCCAGGAATGGATGGAGGTTTGTCTAAAGAATTGACCAAAGTATTAAAAAAACAAGGCATGAAATTCTACACTTCTCACAAAGTGCAAGCGGTAGATAGAAAAGGTGATACTGTGACTGTAAAAGCAGAAAATGCAAAAGGAGAAGTCATCACTTTAGAAGGTGATTATGCTCTGGTTTCTGTTGGTCGTCGTCCTTATACAGACGGATTGAACGCTGACAAAGCTGGTGTAAAAATTACAGACAGAGGTCAAGTAGAAGTAAACGATCATTTACAAACTACAGCTTCAAACATATATGCTATTGGTGATGTGGTTCGCGGTGCGATGCTAGCTCACAAAGCAGAAGAAGAAGGGGTTATGGTTGCTGAATTTTTAGCAGGTCAAAAACCACATATCGATTACAACTTAATTCCTGGTGTGGTGTATACTTGGCCAGAAGTTTCAGCTGTTGGTAAAACAGAAGAACAACTAAAAGAAGCTGGTGTGGCGTACAAAGCAGGAAGTTTTCCTTTCAAAGCTTTAGGTCGTGCTCGTGCCAGTGCCGATAACGATGGTTTTGTGAAAATCCTTGCCGATGCAAAAACAGACGAGGTTTTAGGAATCCATATCATTGGAGCTCGTGCTGCCGATTTAATTGCAGAAGCGGTAACAGCTATGGAATTTAAAGCTTCAGCGGAAGATATTTCAAGAATGTCACACGCTCACCCAACGTTTGCAGAAGCTATCAAAGAAGCGGCATTAGCGGCAACTGAAAACAGAGCTTTACACGTATAATCGAAATTTGTCATTCCAACGCAAGGAGGAATCTCAACATAAGAAAACAAAACCCGCTCAATTGAGCGGGTTTTTATTTTAATTTATGCAGTGAATAAATTTTTATAATGCTCCCAATTTCTGTAAATCAAAAATAAATTCCCAAGAAACAAGAAGGCGCCGGCACCAATATTGGCTGGATCTAAACAAAGATGAACCAATACAATATTTACAGATATAGGTAATAAAACCAAATTTGCTATTCGCACAAACTTTCCTGAAATAAAAGCTAAACCACAAAGTAATTCCAATCCTTTTACAAAGTTCATTAAATAACCAGAGGCTGCTAACCCTTCATTAAACGTTTTAAGATTTCCGGTAAGTTCAGGTTCCGGAAACAGTTTGAAAAAATAGGCGATAGAGCCAAACAATAACAAGGCACCAATCAGAACCCTTACAATAATAGTTGCAATTTTCATAAACAATTGATTTAAAGTGATTAGAATATCAAATGTAAAAAAAATCATACAAAAAACAATATGCTTTTGAATATTACTTGATTCTCGAGGTTGAAATTTTTACATCGGCAGTAGCCCAACTCTTTGCAATCAATTGCTCCATTTCCTGAACTTTAGCTTTGTTATTCAATTTTTCGTAAGCCAATTTCAATCCGTGGTGTGCCCATCCGTTTTTGGGCAATCTTTTTAAATCTTCCTCATACGTTTTAATAGCGTCATTGTATTTTCCGGCTTCAATTTGTATGGCTCCTAAATGATGTCTTACTGAAAAAAACCAATCAGGTGGCTCATTGTAGTTCAAATTATCTTCAATTTCTACAGCTTTTTTCAACAAATTAATACTCTGAGTATAATTTCTTTCAGTGGCTAAAATTTCAGCTTTTAAAACTTTAGCTGCAATTTGAGTAATCGTTGCCATAGAATTAATTTCCCAAATAGTCATTTTTTCAAGAGCTTTATCATTGGCTAAAACATCGAGTCTAAGCAATTCAGCTTTTGACATTTTTAAATCTTTCTTACCTAAATAAGCCATTCCTCGGGCATAATGAGATATGGCTACAGGATATTTTAAAGTATCATCAACCAGTTTCATTTTCAGAATTTCATCCCACTTTCCAAATTTCACAGCCACATAATATGGAATCACATAATAGTGTTGAAGTGTGGACCATCCAGGTTCTATCATCGTTTTAGGATGTACATGATTTGACGTTTCATTGGCTCCAATCATAGCCCTTTTTGAGTTGCCCTCTAAAGTTGCTGTTCCAGCCATAAAATGATAATTGTGAGGATAATAAGCTAATGGATAAGCGCCCTGAGCATGGCACATGGTAACATAATTACTATCTACCTTAACAGCATTAATATTGGCCAAAGTGCCTTTGTGATATTCTCCTGTTCTGATATAAATATGGGATGACATATGAACCAAATGTCCTAAAGATTTTGCATTACCATCATCGAAGAATTGAGCCGAAGCATTGGCTCGTTGCGGCGTATTTGAAGCTTCAACTGCATGAATGTAAAAATGATTGGCTCCAATATGTTTTGGATTTTTTTTGAGTATTTTTTCAAACAATGCTACAATTTCCGGGGTCCATTTCTTAGGAGTTCCATTCTTTTCATACAAATCCCAAGGATGCAAGTCCATTACAGACTCCGCATACAAAGCGTTGATATCGACATCGTCTGGAAATTTACTATTTACTTCTTTCATCGCATTGGAATAAGCAATATCCAGTTGACTTCTGTCTTCTACAGGTTCAGCAACGTACCTTTTAGCCAAGGCATTGATTAAAGCTTTTTCCTTTTCTGTAGCTTTGTCTTGCAATTTAATGGCTTGTTGAATGGCCTTATGAGCTCTTTGGTAATTATCCGGTTCCATTCCCGCGTTATAATTAGGCCCAAGAACATAAGCAAATCCCCAAAAACACATGGCACATTCCGGATCCAATTTGGTCGCATAATAAAATGAACGCGCGGCTTCTGCATGATTAAACCCGTAGGATAGTGCCAATCCCTGATTGAAATATTTTTGCGCTTCTGGATTTTTAGTACTAATAGGATAATCAACAACATTCATCCCTTCAAACAATGGTGCTTTATTTTCCGAAGTGTACCATTTTGCATCAACCGTTGGAGGTGCGCAACCTAAACTGTTTTTTCCAGCCAATGCTTCTTCTTTTGGAGGCATCTCTTTTTTACAAGAAAAAAATAGAACAACAGCAACCACGAGTAAAAATCTAATCTTCTCCATAATTACAATTTAATCGATTGAAAGTCAGTATAAATTTACAAAAAATCTATGATTTCTATTTTCGTTTTACAACTTAAATTCAATGTGATAACAAAAAAAGCCCGCTAATTAAGCGGGCTTCATTTTTATTTCTTTAGATATTTCTTATATCCAAACCAAGCTAACAATCCGATCAAAGCCAATCCCCAAAGTTGCACTACAAAAGCAATGATAGCTTCCAGCATAAACCATCCTGTTTTTAAACTATCCCAAATTTGTAACCCTATATTTGGTCGGTAGGCATTGATGCTTTTCTCATTAGCTATCATTTCCTGTTTTACTGAATCATTTTGATAAACAGCTAACGTTAATGTGCTAAAATTTACCTGATCTTTTAATGATAAGTTTTCTAATTTAGAATTATCGTTTTGCTCTTTTTTAGTATCCAATTGATTCTCGGCATCTAATACATTATTTAATTTTTTGCCCTTGTCATCAATGGCCTTTTCAATTCGTTTCTCTGTTGCTCCACTTCTGTTTTGTGCCATTTGATTGGCTAACATTTTCAAAGAAATATCATCGGCTTTAATTACTCTGTAATCTAAAAAATCAATTTGTTTGGCAATCGTTTTTATTACAGTGTCTAATCTTGTATTAGGCACTCGAATCGTAATATCATTAGTCACCGCATATTTCGTAGTAATTAAAGTACTGTCCTGACTTACTTTGGTTTCTTCTTTTTCAGAAATGGTACTTTGCAGATTGGTATACGTTACAAAACCGCCAAATTTAGTCGTTGCATCTTCAATAGCGTAAGTCGATTTTGCTACATTTTTTACTTTAAATTTAATATCGGCCGTTCGAATAAATTTCCTACTCGAGTTCTTGGGTTCGACAGCTGCAGAGGATGAAACTACTTTATCACTGTCGGTGTTAGACGAAGCCGCTTCTTCCACAGCTGCATTTTCTTCGGAACTAACTGATTCCTTACAGGAATACACCAAAACTGCTGTCATTAATAACACTAATCCAGCACGAGGAACTTTTTTCATATAGATATTGATTTAAAAGGTTACTTGGTTAAAAAATGTAGTTTTCAATCAATGGCTATAGTTTTAGTTTTAATACTATTTTTTGTACTAAAAACTATGCCAAAAAAGTAGGGAATGAAATTTCAAATTGTTGTATTTTTGTTAAATATTTCAATCTGTTGAGAACTTCCATTTTTAAACCTATTTCGAATGCACAGGAATTTAAGAACCAACTATTAAGCTGGTCGCAACAATTCCGTGAAATAGTCTATTTAGACAGTAATAATTATCCTCAAAACTATTCGAGTTATGATGCGGTTTTGGCTGTTGATGCTTTTACTTCTATTAAAACCGATTATCACAATGCGTTTGAAGATTTAAAACAATACCAATCGCAAACCAGAGATTGGCTTTTTGGTTATTTGTCTTACGATTTAAAAAACGATACTGAAAATTTAGAATCCAACAACTTGGATGGGTTACATTTTCCTGATTTGTTTTTCTTTCAACCCAAAAAATTATTTTTGCTAAAGGGAAATGAAGTTGAAATTTGTTATCTCAATATGTGTGATGATGAAGTAGAAGATGATTTTGAGGAAATCATAAACACAAACACTATTAGTGATTTTACGTCTTTAAGTGAAATAAAAATCAACCAACGCGTTTCAAAAGAAAGTTATATTGAAAAAGTATCTAAAATGCTTTCCCATATTCATCGTGGAGACATTTACGAAGCGAATTTTTGTATGGAGTTTTTCGCGGAGAATATGGAGATAAATCCTTTGGAAATTTATCAAAAACTCAACGCTATTTCGGAACCGCCGTTTGCCGTTTTCTTTAAAAACAATACTGATTATTTACTTTCTGCTTCGCCTGAACGCTATTTGAAAAAAGAAGAAACCAAAGTAATTACACAACCCATAAAAGGTACAGCTGCCAGATTTTTAGATGCCGATTTAGACGAAGAAGCTAAAGTTGAATTGTCTCAAAACCCAAAAGAACGTTCCGAAAACATTATGATTGTCGATTTGGTTCGTAACGATCTATCACACACTGCTACAAAAGGTTCGGTTCAAGTGGAAGAATTATGTGGCATTTATACTTTCAAGCAAGTACATCAAATGATTTCTACCATTGTTTCTGAAGTTGATCATACTACTTCTCCCATAGAAATCATTAAAACCACGTTCCCAATGGGAAGCATGACGGGTGCACCCAAAATTTCTGCCATGAAAATCATTGAAGATTTGGAAGAAACCAAACGCGGTTTATATAGCGGTGCAGTAGGCTACTTCACTCCTACCGGCGATTTTGATTTCAATGTGGTGATCCGAAGTATTTTGTACAGTGCTAAGGAAAAATATGTTTCGTTTTCTGTTGGAAGTGCAATTACAGCTGGTTCTATTCCTGAAAATGAATATGAGGAATGCTTATTGAAAGCTAATGCAATGCACAAAGTCTTACTTAATAATGAGACCTAAATCAAGAGGATTTATCACTTTTTATTTCAAATTTCAGTCAATCTGAAAGCATACTTCAGGTAAAAGAAAATCATTTTAACTGTATCAATAGAAAAATCTGTAAATTCGTTGCTGGTTTTTAAACCACCATTTGCCGTTCAAAATTATGTTTCAAAAACTTCAAAACCATCTCAATACCAAATTTCCTTTTTTAAATGGAAAGAAACTTCTTTTGGCTACAAGCGGAGGGATTGACAGTATGGTGATGATTCATTTATTTCAACAATTGAATTATGAAATCGCTTTAGCACATTGCAATTTTCAATTGAGAGGAATGGAAAGTTTTGGTGATCAGACTTTCGTTCAGGAATATGCTGATGCGAATAAAATTCCCATTTACTCTACTTTATTTGATACTGAGGCTTTCGCTAAAGATTATAAACTTTCTACACAAGTTGCAGCCAGAGAATTGCGTTACAATTGGTTTTACGAACTTTTAGAAAACGAAAAATTTGATTATTTGCTTACTGCACATCACGCTGATGATAATATTGAAACATTTTTAATAAACTTGACTCGCGGTACCGGAATTGAAGGACTTACGGGTATTCCAGAACAGAATGAACAAGTT
This sequence comes from Flavobacterium sp., assembly GCA_030153045.1. Lineage (GTDB taxonomy): Bacteria > Bacteroidota > Bacteroidia > Flavobacteriales > Flavobacteriaceae > Flavobacterium. The sequence goes on along the minus strand of JASLID010000033.1, from coordinate 14,828 downwards.
GTTCGGCCGCTTTTGATTTTCTCACGTGCTGAAATCGAAGCGTATGCCAAAGAAAATAACATTGAATGGCGAGAAGATTCCAGCAATGCTTCGGATAAGTATTTGCGAAACAAAATTCGTCATGATTTGGTTCCACTTTTCAAAGAATTGAACCCTAATTTTCTGGCTTCTTTCCAAAAAACACAAAGTTATTTACAGGAAGCACAAATTATGATAGAAGATGCTTCGATTATGATTTACCAGCAAGTAGCGGCAGAAAAAGAAAGCGCCATTCATTTCGATTTAAAAAAACTAAAACAATTACCCAATTACAATTCGTATTTGTACCAATGGCTGAGAGAATACCATTTTTCGGCATGGGAAGACATTTATGAATTGGTCAATGCACAATCGGGGAAACAGGTTTTCTCAGAAAATTATCGTTTGTTGAAAGATCGTGACTTTCTAATTTTGGAAGAAATAAAACCAACAATAGACGAAACGTATCGTATTGAGAAAAACCAATCGGAAGTTAAAATTCCCTTAAAACTTGCCATTTGTAAAGTTAATGGTATTTCTACTCTTAAAAATACAATTATATTTGTTGACGAAGATAAATTACAGTTTCCTTTGATTATCAGAAAATGGAACGAAGGCGATTATTTTTATCCTTCAGGAATGAACGGAAAAAAGAAATTGAGCAAGTATTTTAAAGATGAGAAATTCTCGTTGATTGATAAAGAAAATACGTGGCTTTTGTGTTCTGATGACCAGATTGTTTGGGTTATTGGAAAACGTTCAGACCAAAGATTTATAGCAAATACAAACACACAACACACATTAAAAATAGCATTAGAATAATGAACAAATTACTAGCCTCAATTGTTTTATTTTTTACCTTTTTAGGAGCACAGTCTCAAATTTTAGACCCTGTTTCGTGGAAAACATCTATAGAGAAAAAATCAGATACTGAATTCGTTTTAATTTTCGACGCATTTATTGAGAACGAATGGCATATGTTTTCACAATACACACCAGATGGAGGTTCTTTACCTAGTGTTTTTCAATATAAAAATGCCAAAGGAAATTACGAATTGGTTGGTAAAACTCTAGAAAGTCCGTACAAAAAAGTATACAGCGATGTCTTTGAAGTAGACGAATATATGTTCGAAAATAAAGCGCAGTTTCGTCAAACGATAAAAGTAACCAACCCGAATGTAAAATCGGTTACTGCTTATGTAGAATATCAGGTTTGTAAAGAATCATGTATTCAACAAGACAAAACATTCGAATTCAAATTACCAGCAACGGCAGTAAAAGCTTCTGATACAGCTGTAGCTCAAAATACGGATACTCTTTCAACTGTAGTAACTGCGGTAGATAGTACTTCAAATCATGAAACAGTAAAATCTATTTCAGATTCTGGGAAACCAATTAACAAAAAAGAAGAAAAAAAGGACAAGTGGAATACTTTCTTATTTACACTACTTGCAGGAATATTTGTAACCTTTACTCCTTGTGTATTCCCAATGATTCCGATGACCGTTAGTTTTTTTATAAAGCAAAGTGCTGGTGGAAACAAATCAAAAGGAAAAATGAATGCACTATTCTATGGTTTATTCATTATTCTTATTTACGTTTTAATTTCTATACCATTCCATTTATTTGAAAGTTTAAGTCCAGATATCTTTTATGATATATCTACAAATCCATATCTAAACATTTTCTTTTTTATAGTTTTTATGATTTTTGCTATTTCATTTCTTGGTGCTTTTGAAATTACAATTCCCTCAAAATTAGCAAACAAAGTTGATAGTGCATCTAACAATGGTGGTTTAATAGGAGTGTTTTTCATGGCACTTACACTTATAATTGTTTCATTTTCTTGTACAGGTCCGGCTTTAGGATTAGTTATTGGAAGTGTTTTATCGAGTGATGGCGGAGCTACATTCTTAACCATTGCTATGTTAGGATTTGGAATAGGATTAGCATTACCATTTATGCTTTTTGCGTTATTTCCAAGTTTAATGGGCAATTTACCTAAGTCTGGAGGATGGTTAAATACAGTAAAAGTTGTGTTTGGGTTTATTGAATTGGCACTCGCATTTAAATTCCTGTCGATGGCAGATTTAGTTATGGATTGGCACATCCTAGAGAGAGAAACATTTTTAGCGATTTGGATAGCGATTTTTGGCGGACTTGCTTTATATCTTTTTGGCAAAATAACGTTACCGCATGATAGTCCAATAACACATATTTCAGTAGGTCGATTGCTTTTAGGAATATTATCTTTGACCTATACAATATATTTAATTCCTGGGTTATGGGGAGCTCCACTTAACTTGATTAGCGGATTTCCACCTCCAATGTCTTACAGTGAAAGTCCATACGGTGTTGGTGGTCAAAAAGGAGGAAATTCAAATAATCAACTACTTCCAGATGGAGCATATTTGGGACCTCATAACATTACTACTTTTCATGATTACGAAAAAGGTGTAGCTTATGCTAAGAAAGTTGGCAAACCTATTTTATTAGATTTCACAGGAGTGACATGTGTTAATTGTAGAAGAATGGAAGAATTAGTGTGGTCAAAACCTGAAATATTATCAATTTTAAATGAAAAAGTAGTTTTGATTTCATTATATGTTGACGATAAAAAAGAATTACCTAAAGATCAAATTTATATATCTTCAAGTACTAAAAAAGAGATTACCACTTATGGCAAAAAATGGGGAGATTTCGCAATAACAAAATATAAAGCAAATGTGCAGCCTTATTATGTTTTAATGGATTTAGATGAAAATAATTTAAATACACCTGTTGGCTATACTCCAAACGTTACCGAATACAAAGCTTGGTTGAAAGACGGAATAGCGAAGTTTAAAAAATAGCATTTAGCACATACAATTTAAAACCTGCAAGAGATACTTGCAGGTTTTGTTTTTATAAGAAAATTCTTTATTTTCGTGTAAAAAATACACGCCATGTTAGTTAAAGTATTTGGAAGCGCCGTTTTTGGTGTGGAAGCCACAACCATTACTGTAGAAGTAAATATTGATAAAGGAGTCGGTTACCACTTAGTTGGCTTACCTGACAATGCCATCAAAGAAAGTAGTTACCGTATTGCAGCCGCATTAAAAAACAACGGATATCATCTTCCCGTTAAAAAAATTACCATTAACATGGCTCCTGCCGATTTACGAAAAGAAGGTGCCGCCTATGACCTAACACTTGCTATAGGAATTCTTGCCGCCTCAGGACAAATCAAATCTGAAGAAGTCGACAAATACATTATTATGGGAGAACTTTCGCTAGACGGAAGCTTACAACCCATAAAAGGCGTTTTACCCATTGCCATTAAAGCCAAAGAAGAAGGTTTTAAAGGATTTTTTCTTCCAAAGCAAAATGTAAAAGAAGCCGCTATTGTGACTGGTCTTGATGTATATGGTGTTGAAAATGTACTAGAAGTCATTGATTTCTTTGAAGGAAAAAAAACGCTGGAACCAACCGTCATTAATACCCGAGATGAATTTTATAAAACTTTAGACTTTCCTGAATTTGACTTTGCGGAAGTACGCGGACAGGAATCTATCAAACGCTGTATGGAGATTGCCGCTGCCGGCGGACATAACATTATTCTAATTGGTCCACCCGGTGCCGGAAAAACGATGATTGCAAAACGGTTACCTAGTATTTTACCGCCAATGACTCTAAAAGAAGCATTAGAAACTACCAAAATTCATAGTGTGGCCGGGAAAGTAAAAGATGTAGGATTGATGAACCAAAGGCCGTTTCGGAATCCGCATCATACGGCATCGTCAGTATCATTGGTTGGCGGTGGAAGTTACCCGCAACCGGGAGAAATTTCGTTGGCACACAATGGGGTTTTGTTTTTGGATGAATTGCCTGAATTTAAACGTGAAGTGCTGGAAGTCATGCGACAACCTCTAGAAGATAGAGAAGTGACCATTTCAAGATCGAAGTTTACCATAACTTATCCTTCATCCTTTATGTTGGTGGCGAGCATGAATCCGAGTCCGAGTGGTTATTTTAATGATCCTGATGCTCCGGCGAGTTCATCCCCACATGAAATGCAACGCTATTTGAGTAAAATTTCGGGGCCGTTGTTAGACAGAATCGATATTCATATTGAGGTAACTCCTGTTCCATTTGAAAAATTATCGGATACTCGAAATGCAGAAAGTAGCGTAGAGATTAGAAAACGGGTAACTACGGCTCGAGAAATCCAATCGCAACGGTTTGAGCAGTTTGAAAGCATTCATTACAATGCACAAATGAATACAAAGCAAATTAGGGAACATTGCGCTTTAGACGAATCTTCGTTATTGCTATTAAAAACCGCTATGGAACGATTGAATCTTTCGGCGCGTGCGTATGATAGGATTTTGAAAGTATCGAGAACTATTGCGGACTTGGATGGTGATGAGAAAGTAAATTCGAATCATATTTCGGAGGCGATTCAATATAGAAGTTTGGATAGAGAGGGTTGGTTGGGGTAATTCTAAAATTATTTGGATAAGGTAATTTGCACGCAGATTGGGCAGATTTAGCAGATTAAGATGCTTACTATTTGTTCTAGCCCTGATAATAGTGGAAAGCAAAATAAAATGAAAACAGTATCATTTTAAACAAAAAAAGAGCGACCAACGGAAGCTCCTTTTTTTTGTTATAAAATGATGTTTTTATGAATTTTCTTGAAACGGATAGCAGGATTGGCTATTAATTATCTAATTCGGCGAAGGTATCTCCTTGGCGGATATCACCCGTTTTATAGCCTTTCATAAACCAATATTTACGCTGTTCGGAAGTTCCGTGAGTGAAAGATTCTGGTTCTACATGTCCTTGCATACGACTTTGAATAGCATCATCGCCAACGGCTTGTGCCGCACTTAAAGCTTCGTCAATATCGTCAATATCTAGATTTTGTTGGTTGTGCTTTGTCCAAACTCCTGCGTAAAAATCGGCTTGAAGTTCTAAGGCAACTGACAATTTATTGGCTTGCACTTGATTCATGTTTTGTTGCAACTGTCTTACTTTGTTAGAAGTACCCAATACGGTTTGTATGTGGTGCCCTACTTCGTGAGCAATAACGTAGGCAATGGCAAAATCGCCTCCTTTTGCTCCAAAACGGGTTTGTAATTCATTGAAGAAAACCAGATCCATGTATACTTTTTCGTCGCCTGGGCAATAAAACGGCCCTGAAGCTGCTGTTGCGCTTCCGCAGGCAGTTTCGACAGCATCGGTAAATAAGACCATTTTAGGCTGGCGGTAATCGATGTTGTTTTCTTGAAATATTTTGCCCCAGATGTCTTCGGTATCAGCGAAAACAGTTTCTACAAAATCACCAAGCGCTTTTTCCTCTTCGGTTAATTCTCTTGTTTGAGTTTGTGTTGTAGATTGTTGCTGATTCATTTGTTCTAAAACAGGCGTTAACATTTGTGCGTTTTCACCACCAAAGAGATTTAACAGTAGGATTATAATTCCTATCACTCCTCCCCCAGCAACTACTTTGCCTCCGGTTGACATTCCTCTTCTGTCTTCTACGTTGTCACTTTGACGTCTGCCTTGCCATTTCATATGCTTAATTTTAGTTTATTGTTATACAAATATATTTTTTTAGTCTTTATTGCAACCATTTTAAAAGCATGTTTTCAAAAACATCTTTATCGATGGGTTTAGAGATATAATCATTCATTCCTGCCTCGATACATTTTTCTTTTTCCCCTTTAATAGTTCCTGCGGTTAAGGCAATTATTGGAACTTTAGTGTCAAATTTCCGAATTTCAATCGAGGCTTCGTATCCGTTTAATACTGGCATTTGAATATCTAATAGTATTAAATCGGGTTTATGTAAATCACATTGTTCTACTCCTTTTTTTCCGTTTACAGCTTCGATAATGGTGACATTAGGTAGTATTTTTTTTATTAATGTGCGGGCTAGTAACATATTGATTTTATTGTCTTCGACAACTAGAATTTTTTTGTCTTCATTAAAAATTAATTTTTTAAACTGATAACTTAAATCTTCGTATTCCACATTAATTTGACTAACATCGATTGAGTCATGTATTTCATCATAGTCTACATATTCTAAATTCAAATCGAAATAAAATGTACTTCCTTTTTTATAATCACTATCCAGCTCCAGTTTACTGTTCATTAATTTCAAAATATTATTTGAAATGGCTAAACCTAATCCTGTACCTCCATAACGTCTTGTGGTTGAGTTATCTGCTTGTGAAAATGGTTCGAATATTTTTTGGTGGTTGTCTTTTTTGATTCCAATACCACTGTCAATTACCGATATTCTAATTTTAGCTTCTTTTTCGTTAATAGAATCTAATACTATTCGCAGTTCAACTTTTCCTTTGTTTGTGAATTTTACGGCGTTAGAAAGTAAATTGAGAAGGATTTGTTTAATACGTAAAGCATCTATAAATACACATTTTGGAATTCTATCATCAATAAATAATCCCAACGCGATATTCTTTTGTACTGAATCGAAGCGGATAATATCGATAACTTGGTGAGCTAGCTCATACAAATTCGTTTTTTGATAATCTAAATCTAATTTTCCAGTTTCAATTTTGGAGAAATCTAAAATATCATTCACCACTTCTAATAAAATATTAGCCGATTGATTAACGGTCGATACATACTCTATTTGATTTTTATCCAATTCTGTTTCTTTAAGAATGCTTGAAAAACCTATGATTGCATTTAATGGGGTTCTAATTTCATGACTCATGTTAGCCAAAAATTCAGATTTTGCCTTGTTAGATGCTTCTGCTAATTCTCTAGCGGCAATTTCGGTTTCTACCATTTTTTTACCGGTAATATCGATTAATATTCCTTCGATGTAGGAAACATTATCGTCTTTCATAATGGCATCTCCAAATTCTTCAACCCAAATATATTCGCCTGTTTTCTTTTTAAGTCGATACACTATATGAAATGGCTCTTTATTCTTAATTGCTTTTGTGGTGTACTCAATTAAATTTTGTTTGTCATCAGGATGTACAATGTCTATTAATGACATTTTTGACTCTAGAAAGTCTGCTTTTTTATAACCTGTTAGCACTTCAATTTCGTCATTCAGATACACTTTTGTCCATTTTTCGTCATATTCTGACAAATACACAGTACCCGGAATGTTATTGGCTAGCAATTTAAATCTTTGCTCACTTTCTTGAAGTAAATTTTCACTTTCAATTCTTTCGATGGCTGTTGCTATATTGTTTGCTAAAATTTGTAAAACGTCAATTTCGTCTTCCGACCATGTTCTACCAATTGTACAATCATCAAAGCCAATAGAACCATAAAATTGATTTCTAACGAAGATTGGAAAAATCAAAATAGTAAGAATGTTTTGTTCCTGAAGTCTTTCTCTAATCGTTTCGTTTTCTATTTCAGCAACTACAGTATGAAAAACCTTTTTTTGTGAAAGTGGCTCTAAAAGCAACTCGTTTCCTTTGTGCGGAATGTCTTGTAATTTAGGATTGTCTATTTGAGGTGAGACCATCTTATTTACCCACTCACTTTTTTGCGAAAAAGTATTTTTTAAAGGGTTATTTTGAAAGTAATAAATTCGATCCATGCGAGTAGCTTTCCCTATGATGGAGAATATTTCCGAAAAAATAGCTTCAATATTATCGCTTTTAAGTAATATTTCAGTCGATTGAGCAATGGCTGATAAAATTTCAGTTTTAGATGCTAATTTACGTTCGGTTTCAAGACGTTTATGAGATTCGATTGCGATGGAAAAAGCATCAGAAACAGAACGTGCAAAATTGATATCATCATTATCCCAGTTTTTTATTTCATCAGTGGTTTCAAAACACAAAATAGCAGTTAATGCACCATTAACAATTACTGGAATATCCAACATTGATTTTATATTATTTTCTGGAAAATAACCTTTTACAAACTCTTGTGTGTACTCGTTTTCGTATACGTTTGATGCGATAATTATGTTTTCGCTTGCTAATGCGTTAAAATATATTGGACTGTCTGATTTATAATTTGAAAAACCGCCGGAAAACTCATCATCATCTAAAGAATATAAAGCAATGCAATGCATATTATCCTTTTTAAAATCCCAATAACTTATTCGGCTTATTTCAGATCCTTCGGCAGCTGATCTCAAAATTTGCTTTACAACATCCTCAAAATTCTCATTTTGAGCATACCTTCTAATCATTAAATTATTTATAGTTTTATTATAAACTTCAGTTTTAAGTTGGCGTATTTGTTGCTCATTTTCTAAATTCTTTAAAACCGTAATATCTCTAGCAATAGCTGAATATCCTGAAATTCTTCCTTTTGTATCTCTTGATACACTTACCTTTTGAGACAACCAAAGTTCTGATCCGTCTTTTTTTACTATTGGAAACTCAATAGATGGGACTTCATCGTATTCCAGGAAATTGTTAGAATAAAAAAACTGAACCTCTTCAACAAAATCTTCACGAATATATTTTGCAAAATGATTTCCAAGTAACTCTTCAATTTTATATCCCAGTAACTTTTCTGTAAAAGTATTTACATAGGTAAATCTTCCTTTGTAATCAATTTCAAAAATAATATCTGAAGCAGATTCAATAAGTTTTTGATATTGATTTTGTACTTCAATTTGCTCTGTTACATCTTGCCCAATTCCTACATATAAATTATCTGAATATTTTGAATCTTTCCACTGAATGTATTTATAACTTCCGTCTTTGCATTTCAGTTTTCGAATATATAGAGCCTTACTAATTTCATAATTTACAATGGTGAATTTATCATCTTGAGTAAGATTCCAAAAATTAAAACCTTTTACTTCATCTTTTGTATAGCCTAAAATTTGTTCAACAGTTTCACTACAAAAAACGACTTCCCCTGCTTTATTAACCGCTAAAACTAATGAGGTTCCTTTGTTTACAATATTGTCAGCAAACAGGAATTTATCTTTTGAGTTTAAATTAGAAATGTGCCTTACATGATTTAAAATAGCGATTAAGAAACAATAATTAAAAAATATTACGGCCAATAGTTTGGAAATTGCACCCGTTGCAAAGAGAATTAAAATAACTCCAAAAATGCCAAAAACAAATAACCAATATTTTTGAATCGTTTTAAAAATATGAAAAGAAAGGAAAAAGAAAACGACAAACTCTACTGCCAAAGCTATACTTTGGGGATAATTAATAAGTCTATAAACAATTGAAATACCAAACATTAAAAATAATGTCGAAAATATTATTTTTAAATTTTTATAAAGAAATTGATTGTTTTTACTCAGAAAGTAAATTAAAATTAAAATAAGGCTCGTAATTAAATTGACTCCTAAATTGCTTCTTTGTCGAACATCGGCAATCTCTACAACTAATTCCAGTATTGGCATTGTGATACCAACAAAAAGAAAGTATAGTCTGAACTGTTCATTTGTGGTTTCAATTTCTGAATAATTTTTTACAAAATCTTTGTTATAGCTAGAGGTTTTTTTGAAAATAAATGTAATTATTGTATACATAATTCCAATTAAACCCAATATAAACCACCATTTTAAATAGAAGGGTTTGTCTATACGAAATGAGTAAGAGGATTCGCCGCTAATTTGCTTACCTGCATTATCAACAAGTTTAACTTTAAAAGTATAATTTCCTGAATTTAAATTTGAAAATGTTATTTCTCTTAACGAATTTGGGTTTGACCAGCCCATATCTTGAGAAGCCCCTTCCAGCTTATAGGAATACAGCGCATTTTTAGTATGCTTGTTATTTATTGTTAAATATTTAAACGTAATATGATTTTCGTCACTCTTGAAGACATGTTTGTCTGGTGGTAAATTAATCCAATTGTTGCTTGTCTTTTTGTTTCTCCAATTATTGTTTTCATTAAATAAATTAACGTTAGTAATTTCTACTTTAGCATCTATTTTTTCTTCTGTTCTGTAGTTAGACAAGCACTGGTATAAGCCTTTTACTGTTCCAAGGTAAATACTTCCATCTTGATCTTTAAACTGTGCCCGCATGTTGGTTTCTAACCCTTTAAAACCATTTTTAGAATTATAATTTACGATACTTTCAATTTCTCCTTTTTGATTTACTTTTGCCTTTGCCAAACCTAAATTTGTTCCTATGAGCAAATCACCTCCATTATTAGCAATTAGAGTATAAAACAAAGTTGATATTAAACCTGACTCTTTAGTGTATTTCTTCTTGATATTACGATTTGTAATAACATACAGACATTTGTCTCCGGCGAACCAAAAATTACCAAAACTATCTTGGGTTCCCAATTCTATATTAGAATTGATCAATTTTTTAGAAAAAAAGAATTTTCCTTTTTCTTCTTTCAATACAAATAAGCCCTCACTAGTTCCTATATACCATTTGTTTGAAGAAATTTGAATAAAAATGGTAACAAAATTGCTAAAAAAAGGAAGGTTACTTTTATCTAATCTTTTTATAAGTTTGAAATTTTTATCAAGTATCAATAAACCTTGACCATGTACTCCTAAAAAGTACCTCTCTTTATCATCCTGAAATAGGCCTTTAATTATAAATTTTTCATTATTAATTAAATGCTGTAAATTAATATTGTGATTTTTATTTCCATCAATAATACAAAGACCAGAATCGGTTCCAAAAATAACCTTCCCCTCTTTGTTAATTATTGAGGCATATCCTTTATTTGCAGGGATTTTTTTAACTAATCTAATGTCATCTTCCCCGTTAAATAATAATTGATCTATTTCATTTTTCCCAGAGGAAACATATATGTATTTTGAATCTTTGACAACCGAAAAAATATCAGGATTATTCAGGTACTCTACATTTGAATATCTAATGAATTGCTGCGCTCCAGATTTAAATAATCCACTTCCGTTAGTGGTTATGTATAAGTTCTTGTTATTATCCTGATAAAAATTATTAACATTTACACCGTCAAACCCATTTGATTTATCAAAAAAGGAATAGTACGATCGGGCATTCATGCAAATTGATTGTTCATCGTAGCTACTCATCCAAATGTTACCACTTTTACCAACAAAAACCGTTTTTATAGCATATCTACTGCCCACAGAATTTGTAACAATTGTAGGTTCAGAAAGTTTATTTTTTTCAAAAGTAAAAAGCTCACCTTTGTCAGTTCCAATGAATATTTTTCCCTCCAAATTTTTAAAAGCCGAAGTTCTTCCAGAAATTTTAGTGGAATAAAATGGTGTGATTTTTGAGTTTTCAATCACAAATAATCCCTTACTGGTTGCTAAAAGAAATTTATTTGTGCTTAACTCTATAAAGGAATTTACACCGTCAATATTTTCAATCGAATTTAAAATCTTAAAAACCTGATATTTTGGGTTAATTAAAATAACTTCCTTTTGCGTAACCGCTACTATCCCTTGTGAGGTTTTTAGTAATTTAAAAACTAAATTGGAGGTAAGTGAATTTGTTTTGTCACTAAAATTTTTAATAAAAGTCTTTCCATCAAAAACAAAAATACCACTGTAGCGAGTAGCTACTATTAAGTTTTTATTTTCGTCTTCAATAATATCAGTAACAAATTCTCCTAATAATCCGCTGGCTCTATCGTATGTTTCATAGTTAATTCCATCGTATTTCACTAAGCCACCACCATCGGTTCCAATCCAAAGATAATTTCGACTATCTTGAAAAACCACATTAATACTAGAGGACGGCAAACCATCATCTTGATTTATACATTGAAAATCGTATACCTGTGCAGATACTTGAAGACAAACGACTGATAGTAAAAGAAAAAAGTATTTTTTAAACATCAAAAAAATTATTAAGTAATCTTTTTTCGTGCATTGGATAACAGTTGCTAATAAAATTAACAAAACTTATGCAATAAAAATATTATTTGGCTACTTTTTTGATAAAATAACATCACTTACTTTTCTCTTCAATCCATCGAGACATGTATTTTGTGCTTAAATACATATGATGCTGTAAAAGATTCCCTATAAAATTTTTATTTCTATGTTCTCTACTATTTAATTGTAAAGCATCAATTTTTATAAGAAAATCATTTTCAAAAAGACTCCTTTGAAATTTGCTTTTTAGAATATTGAATCCTTTTTTCTGTGCCGATTCCCATTCCTTCTTTTCTTGAAATAATAAAACTGCTTTCGATGAAAAAGTGGTCAAATCGTCTTCAACAAATCCATTCCAATCTTCGTTTTTTGCAATTCCTTCGGCACCAATGCTTGTGGTAACAGTTGGAGTCCCTACGATCATTGCTTCTAACAATTTCCCTTTTAAGCCAGCACCAAAACGCAATGGAGCCAATAAAACTCTAGCATTTTTTATAACCTCATTAGCACTTTCAGCTCTGCCGTGAATAAAAAAATGTTCCTTTGGATTGTGCAGTTGCAATACTTTTTGAGATGGATAAGCACCATAGATGTTCATTTTAACTTCAGGTAAAAGCTTTCTTATTTGTGGCCAAACATACTCTTTTAACTGTTTAACAGCGTCCCAATTGGGTTCATGAAGAAAATTTCCAATGAAAACAAAATCTTTTCTTTCGTCAAAACTTATTATACTTTCTGTAGTATCTGCTTCATAAAAAAGAGGCAAATAGTACAATAAGGCTTCATTAATTTTAAAAGTTTCTTTTAGAATATTCATTTCAAATTCTGAAATGATCAATGACAAATCGCAGCGAAAAATACTGGCAATTTCTCTCTTAGAAACTTCTTCAATTAATAAGTCCTGAAGTTGAAATTCGATGCTTTTTTTTACGGCTTTTTGCCTGGCCAATCGCAAACAATGTAAATCTTCAGTATCTAAAATTCGTAATGCATTAGGACAATTTTCATGCACGCGCCAACCAAATTGCTCTTCGATAACAAATCGGTCAAAAAGAACAATATCAGGATTTAATGCTGCTATAAAAACATCAAAACTGCTTGAATTTAATTCGATTTTTTGTTCAGCAACGCCTATCGATTTTAAATCATACGAGAACTCACTTTCCTGTGCGGCAGAAGCAAAAACAATATCAAAATTTTGATTCTTGAATAATTCTATGAGTTGCAACATTCGTGTTCCAGCCGCAGATGATTTAGGTTCTGGCCAAACCAATCCGATAATTAAAAGTGTTCTATTTTTCAAGCGTTTTATTTTTCTGCAAATTACAATTATTAATTATTTGATTTTCCTTAAAATAACATGAAATTTTAAACACATAGAATCATAGATAAAAAAGGTAAAAGGTCATATAGAAAATATTTTTCTCACATAGCTAAGTAATCTCTATTAAAAGCTAGCTTTCTTAAACTCAAAATTCTAATCTATGCTTCTATGTGTTTTAAATCAAAAAAAGAATACTAAATCAAATCTAAAAAATGTAATTTTGCAGTCTTATTTTCAAGAAAATGTTAGGATTAAAATTAAAAACCGACCCAAAATGGGTAGATATTGTAGAAACAAACATCGAAGAGATTTTGACCGATCATGCTTGGTGTGAACAAAAAGCTGCTACAAACGCTATAACCATGATTACTCACAATTCTGAAATGGAAGAATTGGTTACTGAGTTGTTAATTATTGCTCGTGAAGAATTAGAGCATTTACAAATGGTTCATAATTTAATTAAGAAAAAAGGGTATGAATTAGGTCGTGAACGTAAAGACAATTACGTGAACGAATTATTCAAATTCTTAAAAAAGGACGGAAGTCGTTTGCAAGCACTTATTGACCGATTATTATTTTCGGCCATGATTGAAGCAAGAAGCTGTGAACGTTTTAAAGTACTTTCAGAAAACATAAAAGACGAAGAACTCTCTACTTTTTACAGAGATTTAATGATTAGCGAAGCTGGACATTACACTACTTTTTTAGGCCTTGCTAGAAAACACGGTAATGAAACTGAAGTAAACAAACGCTGGAAAGAGTGGATTGAATATGAAGGTAGCATTATTACTAAATATGGAACGCAAGAAACCATCCACGGATAGTTATAAAAAACTATATTTGGCAAAAAAATTATTTATTTGAAAAATGTACTCATCACTGGTACTTCCAGTGGCATTGGAAAAGAGACGGCTCATTATTTTGCCAAAAATGGTTGGAATGTCATTGCAACTGTTCACTTCGAACATGAATTGACCTATTTTGAAGGTATGGCTAACATAACCTGTTATCGGCTTGATGTGACTAATTCGGAAAGTATTGATAACGCCAAAACCGCCATTTTAAAAGATTTTAAAACCATCGATGTTGTCATAAACAATGCTGGCGTAGGATATAGAAGTTTTGTTGAACTTGCTGATGACCATAATATTGACAATATTGTTAACGTAAATTGGTTGGGTGTTGTAAAAGTTTGTCGTGCCTTTATTCCGGTTTTTAGAAAACAAAAGCACGGTCAATTCATCAATATATCGTCTATTGCAGGATTGGTTAATTTGCCTCTTGGTAGTTTTTATCATTCAACAAAACAAGCAGTAGAAAGTTTTTCAGAATGTATGGCTTATGAACTTTTAGATTTTAATATTTCAATTGCAACGGTACAATTTGGAAGCGCTGCCACTAATTTCCAGAAAAATGTAAAATATTCAGAGCATTCTAGCATCGCGTCTTATAATAATCTGATGAAAAGAATTACAGATATTTTACATAAAAAAACAGCCAAAAACGTTGACTTAACTCCAAAAATAATAGAGAAACTTTTTAATATTGCCGAAAACCCTACAAAGAACTTCAAACGTCATACTATTGGCTTTGATGCAAATTTCATGAAGACTTTTCGTGCAATAATGGGCTACAGAATATTTAATAGCATAATAAGAAGATCCGTTTTAAAATAATCTG
>JASLID010000012.1 GCA_030153045.1 Flavobacterium sp. | reverse complement strand
CTAAAACCAATTTTAAAATGCATAATGCTTTTGCAGACCAAGATGAGAATCCTGAATTACCAGGTTCAAATTGGGATTATAATTTCAGTGAACAAAACGGTATTACAAAAGTGAGTATTCGTATTTACAATGAATCGCTTGAACGCTTAGAGAGAATGATTGAAATGGGATTCAAAGAAGGCTTTACCATGTCTATTGATAACTTAGAAAAAGTATTGGTAACTTTATCTCAAAAATAAAAAATAGAACCCACATTTGTCAGCACCAGCGTCATTGCTGGTGCCAATAAATCAAATCTTTAGTGTTTTTTCAATGGCCAACCTCATCCAATACAATTTCACCGCAACCATATGGCAACATACTGCGCCTGGTGGTTGGTATTTTGTGTCGTTACCAGAAGAAATAGCTAAAGAAATTAGAGAAAACCTAAAATGGCAAGAAGAAGGTTGGGGACGATTAAAAGCTTCTGCCAAAATAGGCACTCAAGAGTGGAAAACTGCTATTTGGTTTGACACAAAAAAGAATACCTATCTCCTTCCTTTAAAAGCAGAAGTTAGAAAAAAAGCCAACCTTGAAATCGACCAAATGGTATCGGTTACTGTTTTTATTTAAACACCATCCTTTTAAGCCATTTTAAGGGTGTTTTTTGTTAATAGATGATTGGTATTGTGGATAACTATTAGAAGATCCCTTTGCTGGTTTTTGTATATTTGAGAAACAAAAACTTAAAAAGTAGGTTCATCTATTTATGAGTTAGTGGCAATTTCAAACTCGAGGATATAAAATATGGCAAATAATGAAATAATAGGTTTAGTAAAAGAAACTCCTCAAATTCTATGCACAATCTACGGAGATTTAGCACAACCTTCTGTAAAAAAAGTTGGAACAGCATTGGAAACTGTATTTGAATTTAGTACTTCTTTACTGCTCCCTGTAAAGTTATTAAATGAGAAATTTAAATTGAACTTTGAGAAAAGACTTAATGAGTATAAGGAAAAAATTGATTCAATTCCTGAAGAAAAATTATGTGAAGTAAATCCTCAAATCGGAACTCCACTGATTGAAAAACTAAGTTATACAACAAGTGACGAAATTTCCAACCTCTTTACCAATCTTTTGACTAAAGCGAGCTCAATTGACACTGTTAATTTGGCTCACCCAGGCTTCATCCAACTCATAGAAAGATTATCAGTTGATGAAGCAAGACTTGTACTCCATTTAAATCGTAAAGATTATATACCATCTATTTCTTTTAGAGCACACTTAAAAAACGATAAAGGTTTTAGAGTAATTATGAGAAATGGTACAATGTTGCAATTTGAAGTCGAATTACTTTTCCCTCAAAACATTAAAACCTATTTAGATAACTTAAGTAGTATGGGAATATTAGATAGTTCTCATGATATGTATAAAATGGATGATGAGATTTACAATCCGCTTTTTGAAAAATATAATTATGATCAGGTAAACAAATCTCACATAGAAAGTGGCATATATGAAAATGTTGAGAAAATGAAATCTTATTTTCAAATTACTGATTTTGGCAAAGCTTTTATAAAAGCGTGCAATAACATATAAATAAACTGCATCGTACTAAAATAGGTTGACTAAAAATTAAAAGACTTTATAATAAATGATTAAAGCTAATAAGAAAACCCTAAATAAAATTGAAGGTATTGGATTGATACTAATACTTCTTTCTTTTTTTACACAACTCATCCAAAATGATCTAGAAGGTTCTTTACAAGAATCACAATATTACCACCTAAATAAAAAACTAGATTACATTTGGACAATAGTAGAAAAGCAGTATTCAGAAAATCATCCAGAAGAAGGAGTATCAATGGCTATAAATTTTAAAGCTTACGATGAAGATTGGAAAATCTACTCAGAGCAGATTAAAGAATTAAAACCTTGGGAAGAAAGTATAAGCATATTTTCAAAAATCAGCATTTGGATATTTGTTTTTGGCACATTATTACTAATAATTCCAAAATTTATGGAAGAAAAATAAACTGCCACTAACAGAGGTTCGGCAAGATTTGGGTTTAGTGTATATGGGAAGAGCCAGTGCTCACTCTGCTCTGCCGTTTGTCAACTTTTTCTTTCAAATTTTTTGATATATTTGTAAACATCAGTAATAAAAATCCCAACATATGACAAAGCTGGTGGAATGTTAGGCGACATAAAAAATAAAAAAATGAAAAAAATAACAGAAGAGAATAATAGAAGATACTTTCTTAAAAAATTTGGTCTTTCAGCAATTCCTTTTTTGTTTCCAGGCATTCATTTGAATGCAATGTCATTTGAAAAAACTATTGATGAGATACCCGCCGGAAATAAATCACCTGTTAATTTCATTTATGATGGACTAACTCTAACACCCAATGAATACCTCATCAAACTGCAAGAAATAAATAAATCGAATCCCATTGAACCTGATTTTTACGGAGATGGCGGTGCTACAAAATTACTTGAAGAAGAATTTGCGAAGATAACAGGCAAAGAAAAAGCCATCTATCTTCCTTCGGGTACAATGGCCAATCAATTAGCGATTAAGTTACTTAATGCGAATAACACCAAAGTTATTGTCCCTGAAAACTCCCATGTTTTCAGAGATGAAGCCGATGCTGCACAAAGTGTTCATGGAAAAAGACTGATTCCTGTTGGAGAAGGAAAATCTCATTTTGACTTAACAGATTTAAAAAGTACCATTGACTATATCAATCATAATGAAGTTTTTAAAAGCGGTTTAGGAACTGTTGTGATTGAAAACCCTGTTAGACGTGCTGACGGTACTTTCGTTCCAATTGATACGATAAAAGAAATTTCAAATTATTGCAAAGAGAATAATTATAAAATGCATTTAGATGGAGCACGCATTCATCTAGCATCTGCTTTCAGCAATATCTCTATTTTGGAATATGCCTCCTATTTTGATACTGTTTATATTTCTCTTTATAAATATTTAAATGCAACTGGTGGAGCCATACTATGCGGAGAGGCAAAAATCATTGATCAAATTTCACATCAAATAAAAATACTTGGAGGAACTGTTTTCCAAAGCTGGAATAATACATCAGTAGCATTACATTATTTAAATGGAATTAATGAACGATGGGATCAAGTCATTAAGACATCCCAAAAAATGGTTTCTGAATTAAATAAAATAGAGGGTATCAGTATAGCAAATTTAAAAAACGGTACCAATATTTATGATTTGACATTAAGCAGTGACATAAATTTAAAAAAGCTTGCCATATTTCTATATGAACACCATAACATTTGGTTAGGAAGAGCAAATGAGAAAGGAATTGTAAAGTTTACTGTTAATGAGAGTATATTAACAAGAGATTATAATGATATACTTAATGCCTGGAAAAAAGGAATTGAACACGCACGCAAATAAAAAGTTGTTTAATAGTGATTTCATCCAAAAGTGAGGTTTGGCGTGTATCTGGAAGATCTGGATTTCTTTAATATTCCATCCTACTGTACAATCTTTTGGCTAAATTTGCCCCCACCTGCTCAAAGCCGGCGAGACGTTGGTGGCAAGACTAAAAAAAATGAATCTAAACAAATAACTATATATTAAAAATGAACATTTTCAAAAATATCTTCGGAAAGAAAACTGAATCAATTAAAACATACGAAGACTTTTGGTCGTGGTTTGAAAAAAACGAAAAACATTTTTTTGAAGTAGTTAAAAATCATAGAAATATTGAAAGAGATTTCTTGAATAAAATTTCACCTAAACTAGATGCTCTAAAAGATGGCTTTTACTACTTGTCTGGCATGTATAATACAGATACAGCAGAATTAATTTTAACAGCTGATGGGAATACGAAAAATATTGTATTTATTGAAGAACTTATAAGTCATTCTCCCAATCTAGAACGTTGGAAATTTACAGCACTTAAACCTGCTACTGATATTAAAAGTGTTAATATAGAAATGGCAGGTTATAAATTCAATTCTGAAAATATAAGCTTTTATTCAAATGAATTTCCTGATTTCCCAGATGAAATTGATATTACTATCGTTCATAATGACTTAAACGAAAAAAACAAATCAGAAGTTGGAAACGGTACATACATTTTTCTAGATAACTATTTAGGAGAACTTGACTTTTTAAATAATATCGATAACCTAACTATAGTTGGAAAACAGGAAACCCAAAATGAATTAATTCCTATTGAAAAACTAAAAGATTTTTTAACGTGGAGACAAAAGGAATTTTTAGAAAAATATGAAGGCGTTCGTTACGACACAGAAAATGATGAATATTCAGTTCTTGAAGCTAAACTTAAAAGTGGAAATGCTTTGATAGCTGTTGTTAATGCTGAATTATTAAATTGGGACAGAAAAGCATCTCACCCTTGGATTTCTAAATTAACATTAAAATTTGATGGAAGTAAGAATAATGGAATGCCTAATAAAAATGACTACAGCAAGCTAAGCAATATTGAAGAAGAAATAATGCAAGAGTTAAAAGATTACGACGGTTATTTGAATATTGGTAGAGAAACAGCAAATGGAGAACGAGAAATATATTTTGCTTGTAAAGACTTCCGTAAACCTTCAAAAGTATTCTTTAAAATTCAACAAAATTATTCAAATGTTTTTGAAATTGAATATGATATTTTTAAAGATAAATACTGGCAATATTTTGATAGATATAAACAAAACTAAAGGAATAAAAACACCTTTCTTTCACAAAGCCGGCCTGACGTTAGCTGTAACCTTAAAAAATATTGCGTGAAAAAGTGTATTTGGTGTTCCAGAACTGAAGAAAAAACTGAATTCAAAAAAGAAGCACATACAATTCCTCAATCCCTTGGCGGAAAAAAGATATGTATAAATGTCTGTGATGAATGCAATCTTCACTTTGGAAGTCATAATAATAAACTTCCTCCAATAGAAACTGTCATAAAAGAAACTTTTAATATATCTCGAGCAAGATTTCTACAATCTGACAATGAAATTGGCAAGAATAAAGCAATGCCCAAATTTTCCTCAATTTATTTCAATGTTGATTTTAAAAAAAATAAATTATCGCTAAAGGCTGCTTATAAATTTAATCCTCATTTTCAAGAAAAAATATCAAGACAATTAAGAAAAGGTATTTACAAAATATTTTTAGAAGAAACTGAAAGACAAAATCAAGACGGGCATCACGAAAAATATAATTTCATACGGGAATTTAGTCGCTATGACATCGGTGATTTTCCTGTTTTCTATTTTCAAAGAAGACATGGCATTATTGTAATGACAAGAGATTGGGCCAAAACTCCCGAGCTATTTTTGGAAGATGATTTTAAAATGAAATATTTAATAAATGAACCTTATTTTTTTGAATTTGAATTATTAGGTCACGTATTTGGTATTGCAACTTCTAGACATTGGGAAATTGCATTTGATAATTATATAAAGAAAACTAGTGATGCCAAAAAAGACCATTTCATAAACTTTAAACAAGTGAAAAACTTCAATGATATTGATTTAACATTGTCAATCTTGAATCAATAAAAGGCTACAGCTAACATCAGTTTATAGCAATTCTAATCATTAATTTTTCAAACTCTCCACACACTTCAAAGCACACTTCTCTCCATCAATCGCAGCCGAGATAATACCTCCCGCATACCCTGCTCCTTCTCCACAAGGATACAAACCTTTAATTTGCAAATGCTCTAAAGTATCATTGTCACGAGGAATTCGAACTGGTGATGAAGTTCTCGATTCGGGTGCATGCAAAATGGCCTCATTGGTCAAATAGCCTTTCATCGATTTGCCAAATTGTGTAAACCCTTCACGTAATATTTGTGTCAAAAATCCTGGAAAAACCTGTCCCATTTCGACACTGGTTGTTCCTGGAACATAAGACGTTTTAGGAATAGACGCAGACACTTTATTTTGAGTAAAATCGATCATGCGTTGTGCGGGTACTTTTTGAGTCTGTCCAGCCAAATACCATGCTCTTTGCTCGATACTTTTTTGAAATTCCATTCCAGCCAAAGCGCCGAACTTGGCAAACGGCTTGAAGTCTTCTAATTTCAATTCAATGACAATTCCAGAATTAGCAGTGGCTTGGTCACGTTTAGATGGAGACCAACCATTCGTTACCACTTCACCTGGACTGGTAGCACAAGGTGCAATGACACCACCGGGACACATGCAAAACGAGTACATACCGCGTCCGTTGACTTGCTTCACAATCGAATACGGTGCCGGAGGCAAATGTTCGCCTCTATAATCGCAGGAATATTGAATACTGTCAATCAAACTTTGTGGATGCTCTGCACGAACACCTAATGCAAAAGGTTTGGCTTCAATTAAAATTTTCTTTCTATCTAACAATTCGAAAATATCACGCGCGGAATGTCCTGTAGCTAAAATGACTTTATTCGCCGAAATCACATCACCGTTTTGAATAACAACGCCTTGTACTTCGTTGCTTTTTACCACAATATCCGTGACACGGGTTTCAAATAGAACTTGTCCGCCACACTCGATGATTTTTTCGCGAATGTCTTGAATAATTTGAGGTAACTTATTGGTTCCAATGTGCGGATGTGCTTCCACCATAATGTCTGGCGTAGCACCAAAAGCGACTAACAATTCTAAAATTCGGTCAATATCACCACGTTTTTTAGAACGGGTGTATAACTTTCCGTCAGAATACGTTCCAGCTCCTCCTTCTCCAAAACAATAATTTGAATCTTCATTCACAATGTGATCCACGTTGATGGCTTTCAAATCACGACGGCGACCGCGAACGTCTTTTCCCCTTTCAATCACAATAGGTTTTATCCCTAACTCAATTAATTGCAAAGCAGCAAAAAGTCCAGCTGGACCAGCTCCAATGACAATTACTTCTTGCGCATTCGTGACATTTTTATAATTGGGAAGTTCGACTTTTTGAGGAACGAAGTTTTCGTCTTGCAGAAAAATATTGACTTTCAGATTGATTTTAATGGCTTTCTGACGGGCATCGATAGAGCGCTTTAAAATTGAAACATGTTGAATTTCCTTCGAGGAAACTTTGATTTGTTTCGACAAATACTCTTTCAACAAATTTTCATTTGCAGCAATTTCAGGCGATACTTGTAAAAGAAGTTCTTTTGGCATTTTTTTAGATTATTTAGACAATCTGATGCAAAAGTAATAATTTGAAGTGGATTTCTATTCTGGTGGATGCGTGGATTTGTTTATTTGTTTATTCTTGAAACCTAAAACCTTTGTACCTTTGCGGCTCAAAACTTTAGCGCCTTATAAATGTCACGACACATAAAACTCATTTGGGATTTCCGAGGTCCTGCTGCTGCTAAAACAGCCGAACACCACGAAATTCATTTAAAAGAATATATCGCAATTGAAAAATTTCCAATAAACATTACTGGATTTGAAATCATAAACGACATGTACGCCATTGCTTTTATGGTGGTCACTGACGAAAATATGATTCAAGTTCGTGATGCTTTGAAACCGCATCGTGGAGAGGTTTATTCTGATGAAAATTAAAAAAGGGAAGCTTGACTAAGCTTCCCTTTTTTAATTCGCTACTTCGCTAATGAATTTTATTCGCATTAAACGTAATTCTTCAGTATCATAATCGCCATCAAATTCTTTTAAAGCATCGTTGATATTATCGGATTCGGAATCCATATAATAATCGTGAATTTCCTCTTGTTGATCTTCGTCTAAAATATCGTCAATCCAATATTTGATATTCAATTTGGTTCCGGAATATACAATTTGCTCCATTTCTTTCAGCAACGCATCCATATCTAAACCTTTGGCTTTAGCGATATCATTAAGCGACAATTTTCGATCTATATTTTGAATGATATACAACTTCAGTCCAGAGTTGGCTCCGGTAGATTTTACCACCAAATCATCCGGACGAACGATATCATTATCTTCTACATAACGGGCAATTAATTGCACAAATGGAGGTCCATATTTTTTGGCCTTCCCTTCTCCTACTCCATGCACATTACTCAATTCATCTACAGAAATAGGATATTTAAGCGCCATGTCTTCTAATGATGGATCTTGAAAAACCACAAATGGAGGAACACCTAGTTTCTTCGCTTCTTTTTTACGCAAATCGCGTAACATGGTCATTAAAGCTTCGTCGGCAGTTCCAGTTGCTTTGGCCGCTGTTACTATCGCTTCGTCTTCGCTTTCATTGTATTCGTGGTCTTCAGACATCATGAAAGATTGCGGATTTTTAATATAATCCAATCCTTTTGGTGTCACTTTTATGATTCCGTAAGTTTCAATATCTTTTGATAAAAGGCCATCCACTAAAGCCAATCGAAGTACCGCCATCCAATAGCGTTCGTCGTGGTCTTTTCCACAACCAAAAAACTTCTGAGCATCTGTTCTATGCGCTTTAATCATGGCGTTAACTTTCCCCATGAGCGTATAGACAATCTCCTTAGATTTGTAAGTATGTTTGGTATCGCGAATAACTTGAAGTAATTTTACTACTTGGTCTTTGGCTTCCACTTGTGGTTTTGGATTACGAACGTTATCGTCCATATCTCCACCTTCGCCAGTTTCATTGTCGAATTCTTCACCAAAATAATGCAATAAGAATTTTCGACGTGACATGGATGTTTCGGCGTATGCTACCACTTCTTGCAGTAAGGCAAAGCCCACTTCTTGTTCAGCTACTGGTTTCCCAGACATGAATTTCTCTAACTTCTCCACATCTTTGTAAGAGTAGTAAGCCAAACAATGTCCTTCGCCACCATCACGACCGGCACGACCTGTTTCCTGATAATAACTTTCGAGTGATTTTGGAATATCATGATGAATTACAAAACGCACGTCTGGTTTGTCAATCCCCATTCCAAAAGCAATGGTTGCCACCACAACATCAACATCTTCCATTAAGAACATGTCTTGGTGTTTGGCACGTGTTTTAGCATCTAATCCTGCATGGTAAGGAACCGCAGAAATTCCGTTGACTTGTAAAACTTCGGCAATAGCTTCTACTTTCTTACGAGAAAGGCAATAGATTACGCCTGATTTTCCTTTATGCTGTTTGATAAAACGAATAATATCGCCTTCTACATTTTTAGTTTTAGTACGTACTTCGTAAAATAAATTAGGCCTGTTAAATGATGCTTTAAAAGTATTAGCATCAGGCATATCCAAATTCTTCAGGATGTCTTCCTGTACTTTTGGTGTAGCCGTAGCCGTTAACCCAATAATAGGCACATCACCTAATTGCTTGATAATATTTTTTAAATTACGGTATTCTGGTCTGAAATCATGCCCCCATTCTGAAATACAATGCGCTTCATCAATAGCTACAAATGATATTTTTTCATTTTGCAGAAAAGCAACATACTCGTCTTTGGTTAACGATTCGGGAGCAACATATAATAACTTGGTTAAACCGGAAGAAATATCCTTTTTAACTTGATTAATTTCGGTTTTGGTTAATGATGAATTAAGGACGTGTGCAATCCCGTGCTCTGAAGACAAACTTCTAATAGCATCCACTTGATTTTTCATCAAAGCAATTAGGGGAGAAACTACAATGGCAGTACCTTCTTGAGTTAAAGCTGGCAGTTGGTAACATAACGATTTTCCACCACCAGTAGGCATAATTACAAATGTATTGTGCCTTGTAATAATACTTTTAACAACTTGTTCCTGTAAACCTTTGAATTGGCTAAAGCCAAAATATTTTTTTAATTCCTTATGAATATCAATTTCGTGTGAATTCATTCTTTAGTTATAGTATTTTATATAAATTTGCACACATAAAGATACAAATTTCTTTTACATACACAAATTTAAAACTTTTCTGCTTTGATATCAAAAGAAAATATTTTGGCGTCCGCTAAAAAAACCATTCTCTCTGAAAGTGAATCAATTGCAAACCTTGTTGGTTATTTGACTGATGATTTTGCAAAATCGGTAGAAACAATTTACCAAAACAAAGGCCGTTTAGTCGTTACCGGAATAGGAAAAAGCGCCATCATAGCACAAAAAATGGTCGCTACTTTCAATTCTACAGGAACGCCATCGATGTTTTTACACGCTGCCGAAGCCATTCATGGTGATTTAGGCATGGTGCAACCTGATGATGTGGTGATTTGCATATCAAAAAGCGGCAACAGCCCTGAGATTAAAGTTTTAGTACCCTTATTAAAAAGATATGGCAACACCTTAATTGGAATTACTGCTAATCTGACTTCTTATTTAGGAAAAGAATCGAACATGGTCATTAATGCTCATGTGGATAATGAATCTTGCCCAAATAATTTAGCTCCAACAAACAGCACAACAGCTCAATTGGTTTTAGGCGATGCCTTAGCCGTTTCCTTAATGGAAATGAGAAATTTTAAAAGTGAAGATTTTGCCAAATACCATCCAGGTGGCGCTTTAGGTAAAAAATTATTGTTGCGTGTAAGCGATATGTTGGACAGAACGCACAAACCAATGGTGAGTCCAAATTCATCGATAAAAGATGCTATTGTAGAAATTTCCGAAAAACGTTTGGGTGTAACAGCTGTAATAGAAGACGAAAAATTAATTGGAATTATCACTGATGGAGATATTCGTAGAATGCTAAACAAAACCGAAACCATTGCTGGTCTTACTGCTAAAGAAATCATGACGGTAAATCCTAAAACGGTGCAATTGAACTCGATGGTTATTGATGCTTTTAACATCATGGAAGATTTTTCGATTACACAATTGGTTGTTTTTGACGAAAATAAATATGTTGGCATTTTACACATTCACGATATTTTAAAAGAAGGAATTATATAAAATGGCAAAGAAGAACCTAAACGAAATGTCCTTTTTAGATCATCTTGAAGAATTAAGATGGTTATTGGTTAGAAGTTCGATTGCAATTATCGTTTTAGCGATTGCAATTTACTTTGTGAGCGATTTTATTTTTGATGATATTATCTTTGGTCCTACAAGACCCAGTTTTGTGACGTATCGCTTTTTTTGTGATGCTTCTCATTACCTAGGCTTTGCTGAAACCATTTGCATAGAAGAATTGCCTTTTACCATACAAAACACAAGTATGGAAGGACAAGTAAATGTATTTGTGTGGACGTGCATTACTGCCGGATTCATACTCGGATTTCCATACATTCTTTGGGAATTGTGGAAGTTTATAAGCCCTGCATTGTATGAAAAAGAGCGAAAACACGCCAAATTATTCATATTTGTAGCTTCTATACTATTCTTCATAGGTGTGTTATTTGGTTACTTTGTTATTGTACCCATGTCAATCAACTTTGTGGCGACTTTTAAAGTGAGCGAAATTGTACAAAATGAATTCAATTTAGAATCCTATATCGGAATGATCAAAACGTCAGTGATTGCCAGTGGCTTGTTTTTTGAACTCCCAATCATCATTTATTTTTTAACCAAATTAGGTTTAGTTACTCCTACTTTCTTAAGAGAAATCAGAAAGTATGCTGTTGTAGGTGTTTTAATTATTGCCGCTATAGTAACTCCTCCTGATGTTGTAAGCCAGGTAACTGTCGCAGTTCCAATGTTATTAATTTATGAAGTCAGTATTTTAATATCGGCTTTCGTAGTAAAAAAAGAGATAAAAGATGTCTGATTTAGTAAAAGAATTCAACGATTACCGTTCTAAAATGAACGAAAAATTATTAAATGACAACAATAAAGTCATCAAAAGGATTTTTAATCTTGACACGAATACCTATGCCGAAGGTGCTTTAGACACACGTACTAAAGAATTGTTGGGTTTAGTAGCATCGGCAGTTTTACGTTGTGACGATTGCATCAAATACCACTTGGAAACTTGTTTCAAATTAGGGGTGACCAAAGAAGAAATGATGGAAACCATGAGCGTGGCAACATTAGTAGGCGGGACGATTGTTATTCCACATTTACGCCGTGCTTATGAATTTTGGGAAGCGTTAGAAGAAGATTCGAAGTTATAAGCTAAGCTAATTAATTGTTAATTGGTCTATTTGAGACTTCGTTTATTCGTTTATTTGTAAAAACTTAGGAACTTAAGAAAATGATATTAAGAGCTGAAAATTTAGTCAAAACCTATAAAGGCCGTAGTGTTGTAAAAGGCATTTCGGTAGAAGTAAACCAAGGAGAAATCGTGGGTTTATTAGGTCCAAATGGTGCCGGAAAAACCACTTCTTTCTATATGATTGTAGGATTGGTGAAGCCTAATAGCGGCAATATCTATCTTGACGATATGAACATTACCGATTACCCGATGTACAAACGTGCACAAAACGGTATTGGTTATTTAGCACAAGAAGCCTCAGTTTTTAGAAAATTAAGCATTGAAGACAATATACTAAGTGTTTTACAATTGACAAATTTGTCGAAAGCAGAACAAGAGGCTAAAATGGAATCGTTAATTGATGAGTTCAGTTTGCAACACATTCGTACCAACCGAGGCGACTTATTGTCTGGTGGAGAACGTCGTCGTACCGAAATTGCGCGTTGTTTGGCTACAGATCCTAAGTTTATTCTTTTGGATGAACCCTTTGCAGGAGTTGACCCAGTGGCAGTTGAAGACATTCAAAGAATTGTAGCACAATTGAAAAATAAAAACATTGGTATCTTAATTACCGATCACAATGTACAGGAAACACTAGCCATTACTGACAAGACATATTTAATGTTTGAAGGAGGAATTCTTAAAGCAGGTATTCCCGAAGAATTGGTAGAAGACGAAATGGTTCGAAGAGTATATTTAGGTCAAAACTTTGAGTTGAGAAGAACAAAAATTGAGTTTTAAAATTTCAACAAAAAAATAATTATTATATCAAAAATGCATCGAGATTTAACTATTAATTCTCGATGCATTTTTGATTTATTTCAGTTCTAATCTTCAAAGTCAATATTAGAAGGTTTTTCCGGAATTTTCTTTTTTGATGTTTCTGTGGTAATGTCTCCAAGAATTTCAAAAGAAAGTCGGTCAAAATATACTTCTCCCGTTCCGTTTAATAAAACTCCAAAATTCAATGTACTGCTTTCTTTAGGTACATTCAAAATAATTTCACATTTAACCCAATCCGTATCTCCTTTAATAGGGCGATCGTGCATGTTGTCAAAGCTTAAATATTTTCCGCCGTATTTAGAATCTACACGCAACCACATACCACTCCAGTTTTCTACGTTTTCTGTTTTTACGTAACCCGTCATTTTAATTTGCTTGCCCAGATAATTTTTAGCATCGCAGCTCTGCATAATCGTTCCGAAACCCTTAATCTCGTCTTCTATAGACTTAATATAGGCGCATTTCTTGCCTGTTTTACTTTCGGAACTATTAAGTCCTATTTCATAACTTTTGGACTTACTACCGGTTTTAAACCATCCGTTGATCGTTTGTGCTTGACTCTCACTTTTGGTCAAGACTACCATTACCAGAATTAAAATAATGGATAAAAATGATACTTTTTTCATTGTGTTTTTCTTTAAATTAAACAAGTCTAAAACCCAAACTTTAAATGATGACGTCTTTTCATTTTCTGTTAAGGCATTTGAATTATAAAAATCATATTCCAAAGCCAAGAAGATGGATTTTATAGTGTAACTGCGTGGTGTAACTTCAGCCAATTCGATACGCTGAATAGTTCTTAAACTCACATTACACTTTTCGGCAAGTTCACTTTGGGTTAAACCTTTAGAAAGGCGTAACTCTAAAATCTTTTTTCCTAAATCTGGTTGCTTCATAATTCAAAATTGTAATGCAAGAATAATAGTAACTAGAAAATACACCAAAAACTTACATTGAATTAGATATGACATTCTTACGACACAAGCGCAAATAATTGAATAACAATGAGATGAAAAATTATTTTATCAGTATTTCTTTCATTCCAACCGAATTTCCATTGTAAATATTAATATCGACCGGACCTTTAATTCCGGGAATTTTTCCGTTTTCAGACAATTGCCAAATAGACCATTCGTCATCAATATCTTCATAAAACGCACTGTAATTGGCAATCCAAAAAGGATAATCTTCAAAGTCCTCTTTTAAAAAATCATTGTAGTAGCTTTCACTCGAATAAATGATTGGTTTTACACCATAATGTTTGCTGACTCTTTCCAACCATTTTTTCAAACCTACCTTCAAACGCTCGATAGATTGCGCTGCCGGGAGTTTTTCGATATCTAAAATGGGTGGAAAATCTCCTTCGACCAAAGTAACGTTCTTGATAAAATTATCGGCTTGTTCAATAGAGTTTTCGTTGGGACGATAATAATGATAGGCCCCGCAAATGAAGTTCTTCTGTTTGGCCTTTTTCCAATATTTTTTAAACTTGCAATCGGCACGATCATTGCCTACCGTGGCACGAATAAGCACAAATTCAATGGGGTAGCCACCATCGATTTCTTTTACCTCGTCCCACACAATTTTATCCTGATATTCGGAAATATCGATACCAAAAGATTTCTCAATATGCGCATCTAAAACCTTATCCAACGGAACTTCTCGAGCTTCAACAAACACTTTATCGGTTTTGAAACCCAAATAATAGGCTAATACATTTCTTTGGCTAAATACTAATAAAGCCACAAGTGAAATAAAAAGCAATCCATAAAAAGTAGCACTTTTAAAGAAGGAATTTGATTTTTTGGCTTTGGCCGAAGATTTTCTAACGGGTGTTTTTCTAACAGGAGCTTTTCTGGCAGCCATCAATTATTACTTTTTAGCAAACGCATTATTAAAAACAGACAATAACACATAAAAAACAATAACCACAGGTATTGCTAAATATCTCAAAAGAAGCAACAAAACAACCGAAGTAGCTAGGAAAAAGATTTGCAAGGCGTTCTTTTGAAAAGAAAAATCCTTAATTTTTAAGGCAAACAACGGAATTTCAGCATTAAGCATAAAAGCACTTAAAACGGTAATACCAAGTAAAACAGGAGCACTTTGTAGTGAAGTCGTTATAAAATCAAGATCTGAATATTGAATAACCAACGGTAAACTCAATATAAACAAGGTATTCGCTGGAGTAGGTAACCCTATAAAAGAATCGGTTTGACGTGTGTCGATATTAAAATTAGCCAATCGGTAACAAGATCCCAAAGTGATGATAAAACCCAAAAAAGGCAAAATCATAACCGAATTATCCCAAGAATGCACATTAATCACACTCTTTTCGCCAAAAGAAGACAACAATAACTGAAACATTACTACTCCGGGAACGACGCCACTGGTAACCATATCAGCTAAGGAGTCTAATTGTAATCCCAATTCGCTTTGTACTTTAAACATACGGGCAAAAAAACCATCAAAAAAATCAAAAAAGATACCCAAAGAAACAAAGTAGAAAGCCAATTCAAATTCTTGTTGAAAAGCAAAAACTAAAGCGATACATCCTGAAAATAAGTTCAATAAGGTAATAATATTGGGAATTTGTGATTTTATTGACATATAAAATATGGGTTTATGAGTAATTTTGAACTTTACAAATTTAACACAATAAGTTTATATAGTGTTGAGTTTATTATATCAGATTTTTATTTAATCTTTGCCAAAATTATTTTCCCATTGAAAAAAGCATTACTAGGTATATTATTGGTCACTTTTAGCTTCGTCCAAGCACAAACTATTCGTAAATATTCGAATGAATTTATGAATATTGGAGTCGATGCACGTGCCTTTGGTATGGCTAATGCCATGGTGGCACATACTGGCGATGTGAATTCAGGTTATTGGAATCCTACAGGTTTACTGAAAGTGGAAAACCGAGAAGTAGCTTTAATGCATGCCAATTACTTTGCTAACATTGCCCAATACGATTATGCAGGATTTGCTTCAAAAATTGACGATCGAAGCGCTTGGGGAATGTCGGTAATTCGTTTTGGAGTAGATGACATTTTAAATACCACCCAATTAATCGATTCAAACGGAAATATCGATTACAATAGAATTAGTTTGTTTTCAACCGCCGATTATGGTGTTACGTTTTCATACGCACGTCAACTACCAGTTCAAGGATTTCAATACGGAGTAAATGCCAAAGTCATTCGAAGAATTATTGGAGATTTTGCTAGTTCGTGGGGATTTGGTTTCGATTTCGGAATGCAATTTGAGAGAAACGATTGGCAATTTGGATTAATGGTTCGTGACGTGACTACAACGTACAACATTTGGAATATAAACGAAGAGGAGTTTCAGAAAATAAAAGATGCTCAAACACTCAATCCGTTACAAAACCAAGATTTACCTGAAAACAGCGAAATTACATTACCTAAAGCTCAATTAGGAGTAGCTAAAAAATACGTTTTTCACAATGAAATGAGTTTGTTGACTGCGGTTAATTTAAACATGCAGTTCCAACAAACCAACGATATTATTTCAACAAGTGCAGTGAGTATTACGCCAGCCTTGGGATTTGAATGTGGTTATAACGAATTGGCTTTTTTAAGAGTTGGTGTTGGAAACTTTCAAAAAACACTTCAAATTGATGGCTCAGACAAAGTGGGATTTCAGCCTAATATTGGTCTCGGATTTCAATACAAAGGGATTGCCGTAGATTATGCTTTGACCGATTTAGGAAACCAAAGTGCCGCCTTGTATTCGAATGTTTTTTCTTTAAAAGTTGATTTAAGTATTTTTAGATAGCCTTTTCTGATGATAAAAAAATTACTTCTTCTTTGGTGTGTTTTGCAATTTTCAGTGGGTTATTCTCAATTATCACCTATTTCTGAAGCTACTAAAATCAGCATTTTAACTGTTGATGTGGCTGACGAATCACATAGTTTATACGGTCATACAGCCCTAAGGGTTAGAGATTCCATTTCAAATTTGGATGTGGTATACAACTACGGTATGTTTGATTTTAGAACCGAAAATTTCATCTTAAAATTCGTAAAAGGAGATTTACAATATTATGCTGCTGCTTATCCTTATGCCGATTTCGAATACAGTTATCAAGTAGAAAACAGAAGTATTTACGAGCAGGTTTTGCAACTGTCATTGTCAGAAAAACAGCAATTATTCGAAAAGTTAAACACCACTTTGATGTCTGAGGACAGACTGTATACCTATAAATTTATAGATAGAAACTGTACGACAAAAGTGATTGATGTGGTAAATTCGGTTTTAAAAGACAGCCCAATAAAAAACACGTTACATAAAAATGAAAGTTATCGCGATATATTGTATCCGTATCAGGAAAAGCATTTTTTAATGAACTTAGGCATTAATATCATTTTTGGCCACCGTCCTGACGAACAGGCACAAATCTTGTTTTTGCCTTTAGATTTAATGACTATTTTAGAAAACACATCGTATAACAACAAACCGCTTGTAGCGAAAACCACAACCAATTTTAAAGCAAACAGAACGGAAACTTTCTCGTTCTTAGACAGTATTTACTCCTTAATTGCAATCTTGTTGTTATTTGTGATAGTGAATAAAAAGGCAACAAATGTGTTGTATTTTACTGTTTTGGGACTAATTGGGTTGCTGTTTTCAGTAATTGGCTTATACTCATTCCATAGAGAATTATTATGGAATTATAATGTGTTGCTTTTCAATCCGTTATTTTTAATTCTGGTTTATTTCATTTTGAAAAACAATTTGAAATGGATTAAAAAATTATCAGTAATTTGTTTGTTATGTTTAGGAAGTTATACTTTTTACATGTTTAGTAAAGTACATTTACTGTTGGTTTTACCAATCATTATTTCAACAGCAATATTGCTGTTAAGAATAGCTTTAAAGAAATAGGGTTGATTTTGTAAACGTTCCGTCGGCTTTGAGGAGATGGGAACAAATTTAGCCATAAGATTGCAAAGAGGACGGAAGATTAAAGAAACCTAGCACTTCCCGATACACACAAACTCCCACTTGCTCAAAACCGCTGTTAACAAGGACAGATTACTTATTAATACTATCAATTCTAATTAGAACAACACCATTTTCGCCACGCTTGCCATATATTTTTTTTGCAGATTCTTTTTCAAGAAATGAGATAGAAGTTATATCTTTCTTCTTTATATGCAATTGAATAGTATCAGTATCGATTTTTTTATGCCAATCATAAGGCAAAAGATTAACAATTAATAATGGAGAATGGTTAATTTTTTTGGTCTTAGCAACTTTAGAAATTGTATCAAGTAAGAAATATTTATCCTTACTAATTTCATTGAGCATATAAACTTTCCTATTTGCACAACTGCAAATTAGAACAGCAATAAAAATAATTAAATTTTTTTTCATTTATTCAGTTTTGTGGTGTCTGCTGCTAGCTCTAAATATATACGTTACTGTCCTCTATAAAACAACACAGTACTAATTGTTTTAACCACAATATTCAAGTCTAAGAAAACACTTCGGTGCTTGATATAATACAAGTCGTATTGCAGTTTAATCAAACTATCTTTTAAAGTTTCTCCATACGAATAGTTCACTTGTGCCCAACCGGTAAGTCCTGGCTTAACAACGTGACGAGTTTCATAAAAAGGCATGATTGCAGCAATTTCTTTAACAAAAACAGGTCTTTCAGGTCTTGGCCCAATAACAGCCATGTCGCCTTTTAAAACATTAATAAATTGCGGTACCTCATCTAGACGAGATTTACGCAAAAACTTTCCGAATTTGGTAATTCGTTGATCATTCATCGTGGCAAAAACAGCACCGTTAGATTCGGCATTTACGATCATCGAACGCAACTTATAAATCTTAAAGACTTTTCCGTTTCTGCCCACACGCTCTTGGGTGTACAACAAAGGACCTCTATTTCCTATAGCGTTTCCAATTAGGACAAAAGGTAAAACTAACAACCCGCACAACAATCCAAAAAAGGCAGAAGTTAATTCTACAATTCGTACAAAAATCAAATACAATTTGTTGTGGTTATTTCTAGAAAAAGGGAAGTATTTATAAAAATCTCGCGCAACATATTGAACAGGTATTCTTTGCGTAATACTTTCATACACTTGGGTATATTCACGAATAACCAATCCGTGCTCCAATAGTTTAATAAGTTTATTATATAGATCTACGGTAATCCCATCTGTTTTTTGAGAAGCAATAACAATTTCAGAAATATGGTGATCTTCTATATACTTTTCAACATCTTCTAATACAATCGAGTCTATTGATTTGAGGGCAATCGGAGAACACTGAACACTATCCGAATTCAGATAACCCGTAATTTTATAGTGTGGATCTATACTCTGTAATCCTTTAACGAGTTCTGATAATTCATCGCTATCACAAATTAAAATAACTTTTTTAAAAAATCGGGTTGAGGCGAAATAGTTAACATATACAATACGCCACAACAACAATGAGGTCAAAGTAGCTGCATAAAACAGTAAAATTTGAAGTCTGTTTTCCGGTAAAGTGGGAGTAATTCTTGGGGTCAGCAAAAAGGACAAAACAGTTAACGAACTGGTGAGCACAATCCCTTTAGTAATTTGAAATTGATTACTAGCCACTTGTAGGTTGTACATCTCAAACACAGTTCCAAAAAATAACAAATAGAACGTTAATACAATAGTCCAATAAAAATTTTGAGAAGAAATAGTAAAATAATCAAACTCAAAAATACTGCCTAGCAAGTGCAAAAAGAAAAGTACCGAAACGACATCAAGAATCCTTAAAAGGATTTTTCTTTCGGATATTTCGAAATGTATTTTGTTATTGTTACTCATGAAATGCTATATTAACAAATATCTAAAAATAAATCAATTTTCTTCATTTATTTTTTCTGAAGGTATAAATTTTGGTCTTTCTATTCCATAAACATGCAATAATGTAAGTGCATAAACAAATGCTGGGGCTGCCAGACGCATAGCTGCATGGTTAATCGTTAGTAACCAAAATGTAAAAAAGGACAATAAATAAATGTGTTGTCTATTGTTAACATACAATGCTAATGGTGTAATAATTAATATAAAGAGTGCTAAAACTCCCAAAACACCATGCTCTGCTAACATTCGTGTTATTTCGTTATGTGAAGCAACAACTTCACCCATATCTTCAATTCTGTTTTCTTTACCCTTACCCACTCCAATTCCAATGATTGGATTGTCTAAAAACATTTCCAATTCATTGCTCATAATTTCCTCACGACCTGTAAGCAAACTCGATTTTTCTCTTCCTCTCGCATCCTGATTAGCGTATCTATTCGCTATTAAACCGTTTGATTGACTGATACTATAATTCCAAATAATCGCAAAAAGAAAACCTGAAATTACAATGAGCCAAATTAATTTCACCTTCGTTGATCTTTTGGTCACAAAAAAAAGAACTATAAAAAACAATACCATCATAACTGCAGAACAAATCATTCCTCCACGAGAAAATGTAACTATTCCTCTAAAAGCAACAACTAGTAATAATCCTAAATTCAGTAGAATAACCCATTTCTTCTTGGAATAAAAAATTAATCGGGTGAATAAAATAAAAACACCCAATCCTAAAATTGTAGCTACTTGATTGGGCCCAAAACCCCCTGAAGTTCTGAAATTAGACTGTGTACTAGTAATAACTTCTTTTACACTCGGAGTGTATAAAAACATATAAGTTACAGTTGTAATTATTGGCATAAGCATACAGAGCATTACATTGTCTAACTCTTTTAGAGTAATCCTTCGTTGGTAACAATACAATGCCGAAACACCTAAACAAATAGGCCCTGTGATATTAAAAGCGATGGCTTTTTTTATATTAGTATCTAAATTAAGAGTAACTGTCGCTACTAAAATTCCTGGAATAAGAATGAGTAAAAATATCCAATAAGGAAAGGAGTTTTTAGAAAATCCTGAAAGATACAACCCCATCAACATAAAGGCAATGATAGAATATTTACCTACTTCATAAATAACATACCCTCCTGTCATTCTTAAAATAACCTCACTACCCACAGTGTAAGCAGCAATATAGAGCACTTGATTTTTATCGTTATGTGTTTTTAAAATCAATAAAAAACTTATTGATAGAATAGCCAAGCCATAAGGAATACCCATTTTAGCGTTTAGATATATCAAAAAGCCAAGTACAACATGAAGCAATATAATAGCCGTATAACTTAGATTTTTAGTTTTCATCGATAACATTTTGGTAAACGGTAATTAAGTTGTCAATCACTTTCTCTTTGCTAAAATTGGAGGTTACTAATTTATTTAATTGTTCTGACAAATTACTCTTCAAATTAGAATCATTTATCATTTTTTGAAGTTGTGAAGCCAAATCTTCAAAACTTATTGGATCAAACAACAGTCCCGTTTTATCGTGAATGATAACTTCAGAACAAAATCCAACATTGGAAGAAATTACAGGCAATTTTGCTAATCCGTATTCTAACAATGTAACTGGAAAACCTTCGTAAGTAGAACAAAGAATTCCAATATTTGCTTGTGATAATATATTTTCGATGTCCGATTTAGCATTATACAAAAAAACGGAATCGGTAATTTTTAACTCGTTAGTAAGTGTAACTACTTTCTCAGCATATTCATCCTGATAATTCTTGCCTACAAAATGCAACGACCAATCTTGCGCTTTCAAATCTAATGCGTGAAACGCTCTAAGCAATACTTGATGATTTTTAGGATTTCTTAAGTTAGCCAAACAAACGATGCGTTTACCTATTTGTCCTTTCAATTCAGTTTTTTCAAAATCAACCGATTCAAAACTAGCAAAATTTGGAAAATAAGAAGCACTTTTTATTCCTATTCTATGAAACCAACTTTCTATTTGCTTGTTGACCACTAAAATTTGGGCAAAAAAATGAATGCAAACGAATAATGGCAAATTTTTAAAAAAAGATTGATTCGATCTGTCTCCGTTATGCTCGTGAAAAACAATTTTCACCCTAAAACAAATGAGCTTTACTAAAAAAGCAGTAAAGAATGAAGTCCCGTGTGCATGAAGAATATCGATATTGTTTTGAACAATAATCGCTTTCATCTTTTGAATTGACTTAAAATCGATGGCTTTTCTTTTATCAAGAAAATAATACGATACCTTTTTGCTTAATTGATTTTGAAGAATACCTTCTTTTCGAGTAACCACAATTCCGCTAAATTCTATTTTATCACCAAGAGCATTGGCATAATTTACAGCCATACGTTCTGCTCCTCCAGCATTTAATGAATCTATGATTTGTAGTACTCTCATGACTGTAAAAGCAACTTTATTTCCTGTTCAAACATGTCTAAAGTGTACTTTCTAGACCATTCCATTCCATTTGAAGCCATTTCCTGATACTTTGTTTTCTCCGAAATCAATTCTTGAATTTGATTTACATCTTTTTCCAAATCAATATCCAATAAAACGCCTCGGCTTCCAAAATCGACCATATAAGGAACGCAAGAAACACTCGTCGCTAATGGAATACAACCCCAAAACATCCCTTCGGCAATTACTTTAGGCCAGCCTTCACTTTGCGAAGGCAAAAGCACAAAATGACTTTCCTGATAGGCTTTTTGAATGGTTTCAATATTCTGATTGCCGCATAAAACCACAATATCTTCTATTTTTTTTTCAGAAATATAGTGCTGTAAAGATTCTCTTTCTTTTCCTTCTCCAAAAACAGTCAATTCAATAGGTAAACCTTGCTGATACAATTTTTCCACCAACTGAATAGCATACAAAGGTCTTTTCCCTGAAGACAATGTCCCAACAAATACCACTTTAATGATTCCGCTCAAAGTTCTTGGAAGGATTTCTTTCTTATCGCTTTCTTTATAAGTAGCTGTAAAAAATGGTTTTATATTTTTATTGCTGTCTGGCCATTCTCCATAAACCAGTACTTGTATATTTCGAGTCAAAAAAGTATTGCTCAAAATATTCCTTTGCAAACGATAACTAAATGGCCTTTTTGCTTGTGGATCCCAATTACCAGCATATTTTGCAGTTTTGCTTGTACTTGGAAAAAGAATTTGAACTAAAGCACCCAATAACCCAACATTTCCGGGGCAACGCAAGTGAATGTGGTCCGCTTTTTTAAAACTGCTAAATATTTTAAATAGAATTGATGGTATTTTAAATATGG
>JASLID010000164.1 GCA_030153045.1 Flavobacterium sp. | reverse complement strand
GGGCCGCTATGGTCTGGCCGACAGCAATTCGGGCACCGCTGGCGCGCGGGACCCTGACGGCATCGCCCTCAACGGTGCCGCTGCTGGTCAGCCGCTGGGCGTCCTGACCGAGGGGCCGATCACCATCGGCGGGACGCTGACGGCGGGCGTAGCCTATTATCTTTCGGACACGCCGGGCGGCATCTGTCCCGTTGCCGATGTTGGATCGGGCGAGAACTCGGTTCTTCTCGGCATCGCTACTTCCGCGACGGTGCTGAATGTCGATATTCAGGCCAGCGGCGTCCAGCTCTAAGCCATGCACATGACACCGGCGGGCAAGCGCGATCGACTGATTAGCTTTGTCCGCCCGGTGGTCACGCGCGACGTCTCGGGCGCGGAGAGCGAGTCAGACGCTGGCGGCGAGCCCGATCACATCGCGAACGCATGGGCGGCAGTCCGCTTCGGCACCTCGCAGGAGCGGCGGCAGGCAGGAGCGGAAGGCGCTAGCCAATCGGCAACGTTCCGCACTCTTTCCAATGTCGCGCTTCGCAGCGTGGTCACGACCGACCGTATTCTCGGCGAGGGCCTGACCTGGGACATCGTGGGCATCGCCGCTGTCGGCGGACCGGCCTGTGAAATCGAGTTCACTGCAGTTGCGGCGAAGGAGTGAGCCGTGGAGCTTGAGGACGCCCTTCTGGAGCGGCTGCTTGCCGTCGCACCGCTGGCTGCGATCATCGGTACGCGGGGGGCTTGGTTCGAGCGCCCCAAGGTGTTTCCGAGCATGACGCTCGACAACGTGTTCGCGGGCGAGGTGTGGACGCACGACGGTCCGAACGGACTGGTGTCCGGTGCCCGCGTCCAGATCGACTTTTGGGCGCTCAAGGTCGCTCAGGCCCGCGATGCAAGCGTGGCGCTCTGTGCTGAGATGGCGCGAACTGACGAGGTTACAGCTGGCGGCTGGCGCTTCCTCCCGCCCGCAATGCTCAACCTGAAACAACGGCTTACCGACACGGTGGACGGCAAGACCACGCTGTTCCGAATCCTCCACGACTTTACTTTCGACGCAACCCCCGCAGCTTGAAGGAACGGGCAAAATGACGACTGCAGCACAGCCGACTTTCGGCAATCAGGTGTGGATCGCTCCGCACGGCGAGACGCTGGTGAAGGTGGCGGAACTGCTCACCTTCGGCGCACCCAAGCCCGCGCGCTCCATGATGGACGCGACTTCGCATGACAGCCCCGGCGGTGCCGAGGAAGTCATTCCCGAAGGCACGTTCAACCCCGGCACGGTCAACGGCCAGCAGCACTATATCGCGGGCTCGGCGACCGATCTGGCGTTCCGCAGCGCCATGCTCGAAGCGACCTTCGTGGACGTGAAGATCGTGATGAAGGGCGCGGATGGCGTGCCCTATAACCAGACCTTCTCGGGCTACGTCACCAGTTACGGCCCCGACGATCAGCCGGTAAAGGGCAAGCAGGCGGCGTCGTGGGCGCTGCAGATCAGCGGCGAAGTCGAGCAGGAAGCCGCCTGATCATGGCGAAGCTGCTCGGCAAGGCGGATGCGGTCTATGACGCGGGCGACGGTGATCCGACCGTCCTCCGCCTCGTCATGGACAACGAGGCGTGGATCGAGATCGAAGAGCTGCTCGACCTCCCCTATTGGGAGGTGTTCGAGTATCTCATTCTCTGCGAAGAGCTTCGCGATCCCAAGACGAACCGCGTAATCCGCAAGGGCAAGCATATTCGCCTGAAGGTCGGCCGGGCGCTGCTCTTCGGCGCAACCCGGTTCCATCATCCCGAACTGACGCTGCACGAGTGCGGCGAAATCTGGAAAGGCCAAGCTGACGCATTGGGCGATGCCATCGGCACGGCGGTTATGGGGTCGCTTCCGATCAAGGTGGCCGGGAGTGACGCGCCGGGGGAAGCTCAGCCGGGGCTGTCCCCGGCGAACGAACCCGAAAGTGGGATTGGGATGACGTCCTAGGGCAATATCTGGAGGCGGGCGGATCGACTGCCGCCTTCCTGCGTGAAAACCCCAAGACGACGATTGCGACGATCCTGGCATACCGCCGCCGCC
This sequence comes from Flavobacterium sp., assembly GCA_030153045.1. GTDB lineage: Bacteria > Bacteroidota > Bacteroidia > Flavobacteriales > Flavobacteriaceae > Flavobacterium. Next base: position 524 of record JASLID010000164.1, on the reverse strand, counting down.
GTGGCTGGATGGCGTACAATATCGCCACGCTCTCGAGGTTCGATTTCGACGAAGGTTTCCCGACCTTGCGCGAGATGCAGGGGATGAGGCCCGCCCCTCCCGTCGAGCAGAGTAATGAGGAGATGATCGCCAACCTGCTTAGCTGGCAAGCGGTGATGCAGGGAAGGCGAGGGGTGGCGCATTAGAGGCTTTTGTGGTCCACATCGCCCTTGTGGAGGTGAGTCTGGTGCGGGCGGTAATTCTTTGCGCTGTTGTTCTTCTCGCGGGGTGTGAGTCGAAAGACGCGCAATTCGAGCGCATGTACGCGGTCGCGAATATGCCCGAGAGATGTAAGGTCTCGCGGGAGGCGCAGGACTACTTCCTGCATGCAGGCGATGCCGAAAAACTGGAGAAGTGGCGGACCAAGGGCGCCTATGAATGCGTGTCGTCGGGGATGACTCGCTAACCCGCCCCTTTATTGGACGTCATTGACTCACGAGGTGCATAAGCTGAAAGCTGTGCATCGGGCGGATGCCCAAATCGTG
>JASLID010000105.1 GCA_030153045.1 Flavobacterium sp. | reverse complement strand
TATTATTTTCTTACCACTTAAAACAGACATCGGTTGTTTTATTTTGTAGATTTATAGTAGATTTTATTCTCTAACCATTCTTGAACTGCTAATGCGTGTGGTTTTGGCAATTTTTCGTAAAATTTAGAAACCTCGATTTGCTCTTTATTTTCAAAAACTTCTTCTAAGCTATCGTTGTAAGTAGCAAATTCTTCTAACTTTTCGATTAACTCTTTTTTAATTTCAGCGTTAATTTGGTTAGCTCTTTTTGCCATAATGGTAATCGCTTCATACACATTCCCAGTAGGTTCTTCAATTACAGTTTTGTTGTAAGTGATTGTGTTTACCGGAGCTGTTGTCTTTTTTAAATCCATGACTTTTACTTATTTTGAAAATTGTTGTAAATCTTTATCTATTTTGGCTAACATTTCATCAGCCTCTTCTTTGTACTCTGTATTTGCGTTAAATTTCAGTAATGCTTGATGTGCTGTTTTGGCATCATTCAATCTTTCTTCCATTTTAGCAGGAACACTGTTTATTGCTAGTTTATAACTTGAATCCAATTTATAAAACAATGCTTTTTCTTTGAATGGTGTTCCTGGATATTCTGAAATAAAATTATCCAAGGCCTTAATTGCCGGTTTGTGATCTGAAATTGTATTGTATTGTCTAGCTATTTCGAATGCTTTCTTTTCTAACTTTTCTCTCAATTCTTTAACAACTGCATTTGCTTCTGTTAAATATTGTGAATTAGGATAGGCATCTATAAAGGCTTGCATTTTTGTCAGCGCTTTATCTGTATCTACCTGATCTAAAGAATACACTGGAGATAAAAAAGAATACGATTTAGCCGACAAAAAGGCCGATTCTTCCGCTCTTGTACTTTTAGGATATAACGCAGCAAAACTTTCGAACTGGTATCCTGCTAAATAATATTGCTTTGATTTATAATAAGATTGTGCAAACATATAAAACAAATCTTCCGCTTCAGGTTTTCCACGATAAACAGGTGCAATTTGTTCGAACAAACGGATTGCTTTTTCGTATTTACCTGCTTCGTATTTTTTTGTAGCTACCTCATACTTTATAGCTATTTCCTCAGATTTTATTGCTTTTTGATATTCACTACAAGAGGAAAATAACACTACAAGTAGGAATACATATATTATTTTATTCATATTTCTTTTATAAAACAGTCGGATTTATTAGCTTTTTGCTCAACACAAAACGAACCGCAAATTTAGTCATTAATTTTTATATACAAAACTTTATTTTAACCGTTATTTAGACAGCTGTTTTGTAAACAAATTCAATCTATTAGCTAAATCTTCATTTACATTAACTAATGGTAAACGAACCGTATTTTCAGACAATCCTAATGATTTGAATATTTCTTTGATTCCCCCCGGATTTCCTTGTTCGAAGATCATATCGATACTATCCATCAATTTGTATTGCAATGCATAAGCTTCGTCAACTTTTCTTTCGAGACCAAGACGAATCATTTGAGAAAATTCTTTCGGATAACCTTCACCAATTACTGATATCACTCCTGCTCCACCAGCTAAAACGATTGGCAGCGCCACCATATCATCTCCAGAAATCACTAAGAAATCTTTTGGCTTGCCTTGAAATAATTTCATTGCCTGAACAATATCTCCTGCAGCTTCTTTAATTCCAATGATGTTTTTAAAATCATTAGCTAATCTTAATACGGTTTCCGGAAGCATATTACTTGCTGTCCTTCCAGGTACATTATATAAAATTACAGGAATTGGTGATGCTTCGGCAATCATTTTAAAATGCTGGTAAATACCTTCCTGCGTTGGTTTGTTATAATATGGAGAAACCGAAAGTATCGCTTGAAATTTAGAGAAATCTCTGCTTTTTATTTCTTCAACAACCTGATGCGTGTTGTTTCCTCCAACGCCAAGCACAAGCGGCAATCTTCCATTATTAGCTTCTATAATAGTGTTAATTACAAGTTCTTTTTCATCTTGAGACAATGTAGCCGGTTCTCCAGTTGTACCCAAAACAACCAAATATTCAACTCCTCCTTCAATTACATAATTAACGATACGCTTTAAGGCATCAGTATCTACAGAAAAATCTTTTTTAAATGGCGTCACTAACGCAACTCCAGTTCCAATGAATGCTTGCATGTTTTATATTTTGTTTAAAATTTTTAAATATCTAAATAATTCGTGGGTGAAAACTTTAAAATTTTCAGCGTTGGTGTTTATCATCAAATGATTTAATCGCTTATCGACAGTTGAAAAGCCAACTTTAAATAAAGCTTTCGAACTATGCGTAACTAATAATAACGGTGTCTTTTCGATATCATAATAACTAATTAGCAAATCAAAATCTGTATTTACAAATTCACTTACAAAAGGAGGGGAAAAATCACCTTTCCAATTCATGTCTTTGCTCGAAAATGTAGGAGATTGAAAAATCTCGTTCTTTTTTATTTTATTTCTATAAACCAGCAGCTTTATATTATCTTGGCTAATACCATTATTTACTAGTTCTCTTACTAAATTCTCCTTTTCTTGGAAGTAACTCTCATCGATAAGCAAACCAACAGTTTTAATCGAAGTGCTCAGTATACTGGGCTTTACGTTATGCAGAGTATTTTTTAATATTTTTTTTAAAGATATTTCTTTTATAAACTTTATAAACATATTACATTTACGGCTTGATTTTTGAACAAAGTTAATCAATTAAGATTCGTTTAACATGGTAAAAGTAAGAAAGTACAATACAGTTTTAAAACATTTTGTTATAATTTTAACATTGGTCGTTTCAAATTATAATGGCTATTCGCAAGATGTAGTAACTATCATTGAAGGCAAGCAAATAAACGTTAATGAGAAAGCAAACTCCCTTGCAACATATAACATTTATATCGCTCCGTATAGAGATAAAATAAATAAAGATTTAGATCACGTTTTAGCAGTTTGTCCAGAAACTTTAGACAAAAGCAAAGGACAATGGCAAAGTAATATTGGCGATTTTTTAGCCAATACAGTTCTTGAAAAATCAAATTTTGTATTCAAAAAAAGAGAGAATAAAGACATTGATATTTGTATTTTAAACCACGGTGGTATTAGAGCTATAATGCCTCAAGGAAATGTTTCGGCAAGAAATGCTTATGAAGTTTTTCCTTTTGAAAACTCGGCGATTGTAATTGAGTTAAAAGGAGAACAAATTGCTGAATTTGTTACTTACTTTATCAATGAGAAAAAGCCACACCCAATTGCTGGAATAACTTTTACAATAACCGCAAACAAGGAACCAAAAGACATCAAAGTAAAAAACGAACCTTTGGTACTTGATAAAACTTATTATGTAGTAACTAACGACTATTTAGCTAATGGTGGTGATAAAATGGATTTCTTTAAAAAAGGTACTCAAAGTTTTGATTTAGAATATAAATTAAGAAATATTTTGATTGACTACCTGAAAGAAGTTGACACTGTTAAAGTTACTAATGAAATAAAAGTAATCCAAGAATAATAATCCTATGAAAAGAAGAGAATTTATCAAAAATACTGCTGCAAGTACTACATTATTAGGTCTTGGAGGATTATCATTAAGCAGTTTTAATACTTTAGAAGTAAAAAAAATAACTATTTTACATACTAATGACGTCCATAGTCATATAGACCCTTTTCCGGCAGACCATCCAAAAAACCCAAATCAAGGCGGTGTTGCAAGACGAGCAGCTATCATTGAGCAAATAAGAAACTCTGAACAAAATGTTCTATTGTTAGATGCTGGTGATATTTTTCAAGGAACACCATACTTTAATTATTATGGAGGTGAACTTGAATTTACTTTAATGAGTATGATGAAATACGATTTAGCAACTATTGGAAATCATGATTTCGACAATGGTGTTGAAGGCTTATACGCTCAATTACCACATGCGAAATTTGATTTTGTGTCAGCTAATTACGATTTTAAAAATACTGTTCTTGACACTCACGTTAAGCCTTATAAAATTTTCAAGAAAAACGGTATTAAAATTGGTGTTTTTGGGTTAGGTATTGAATTGAAAGGATTGGTAGATAAAAAACTATACAAAGAAACTGTTTAC
>JASLID010000103.1 GCA_030153045.1 Flavobacterium sp. | reverse complement strand
CTCCGTTTCCGAAGATATAATATTTGTTGTTTGGCAATTCTTCTGGTGTGAAATACGCCATATTTTCGATAATTCCTAAAACAGGTACGTTGATGCTATCTGACAGAAACATCGAAACTCCTTTTTTAGCATCGGCTAAAGCTACCGCTTGCGGTGTGCTTACGATAACCGCTCCGGTGATTGGCAACGACTGCATGATAGACAAGTGAATGTCGCCTGTTCCTGGTGGCAAATCGATTAACATGAAATCTAATTCTCCCCAAGCAGCGTCAAAAATCATTTGGTTTAATGCTTTTGAAGCCATTGGTCCACGCCAAATAACAGCTTGACTTGGTGCTGTAAAAAACCCGATCGATAAAATTTTGACTTCAAAACTTTCGATAGGTTTCATTTTAGACTTACCATCGACTTCGATTGAAATAGGCTTTTCATGCTCAACATCGAACATGATTGGCATACTTGGTCCGTAAATATCGGCATCCAACACTCCAACTTTAAAACCCATTCTTGCTAATGTTACCGCCAAATTTGCAGTGACAGTCGATTTTCCCACGCCTCCTTTTCCAGAAGCGACAGCAATTATATTTTTGATTCCAGGAATTTGTTTTCCTTTGATTTCGTTTTTCTCAGAGGCTTCGACCTTGATGTTCACTTTTACTTTGGCTTCTGCCGAGAAAGTTTCGTGAATTAATTTTTTGATATCATCTTCAGCGCGTTTCTTAATGTGCATGGCCGGTGTATGTAACACTAAATCGACAACCACTTCGTCGCCGAAAGTAATTACGTTTGTTACTGCACCACTTTCGATCATATTTTTCCCTTCGCCAGCTATTGAAATGGTTTCTAAAGCCTTAAGGATTTCTTTTCTATCTAATTTCATGTTTTCAGTTTACTGTTAACTGTTTCTAGTTTACAGTTTTAGCTTATGTTTATTTAAACTCATTTTAGATTGCAAAGATAGTGAAGTAGTTATAAAGTGGCAAAGTTTATATGTAGCAAAGTTTGATGCTATTATAGAAAAAGATTATGATTAGTTTCATTTAAAATTTTTGTAATAAAAATTTTACAAAAATTTGTAATATTGGGGTAACAAAAAATATAGTTGATGGATATATATATGATTGATCAATCAAATGGAGTAAACTGAAAATCCAAAAATAGAGTAAGTACAATTATTAAAAAATAATAAACAATGAAAACTATTAAACTATTAATCCCAGTATTACTTATTTCTTTAGCAAGTTGCCAAAAAGAAGATTTAGAACAACAAAACACTAACCCATCTGACGTTAAAATAACAAATGAGTCTGGAAGATATTATGATGAATTTAGAGTTTATGTAATGGATTCAAGATTCAGCAGAGCTACCTGTGCAACAGGACCAGGCGTGTGTTTTCAGGATGGATTTGGAAATATCTGGGACTATGCTTTTGTAGACAACAACTCAGATGATCCAGATGTGGGACCAATTGGCGTATCTATAGTAAATGACCGATTAAACTTAAGCTTTTACAGAAGTTTGGAAGAACGTGATTTTATTATAGACCGTGATGTTGTGGTAAATCCAAGTTTAGCCAAAGCATTAGGCAAAAAAAGTATTGTTCTTAAGGCCGGTAGATACCCTGTTAGTTTTGAAAGATTTATCAATGGTGAATCTAATGTAACTGCAATTATGCAATAACCATAAAAAAAACAAAAAGAGCGTTGTATCAATGATGCAATGCTCTTTTATTTTGTGATTTCCGGTTCCCAGAAATGTTTCTCGAAATCGATAATCTGATTGTTTTCAACTTCAATCCCTTCGCTTTCGAGCAGTTGTTGCATCAGATTGGTACCATCGAAATGAAATTTTCCGGTCAATAATCCTTTCCGGTTTACGACTCTGTGTGCGGGAACATCCTCTTTGCCATGGGCTGCATTCATCGCCCAACCCACCATTCTGGCCGATCGGGCCGTACCTAAAGCTTTGGCAATAGCACCATAGGAAGTGACTCTGCCTTCAGGAATTTGTCGGGCAATTTCATAGACTCTATCAAAGAAATTTTCATTTTCCTTTGCCATGACTATAGCTTGAAGTAAAATTTTACAATATTATATAACGTTAAAACGGCCATTAGTCCAGTAACGGAGCCTATAATGTTATTCATGTTTTTAGTAATAAAATCTGTTTTAGATTCTATTTTTCCAAAAAAAGCGATATAGCCATAAAACACGGCAAACGAACCTGCAACAACTCCAACAACAAATGCATAAATAGACGGCAAATCGAATGTAAAATAATTAAACGATGCCAAACTAACACTCATCAAAGCATAGTATGGAATTGGGAAAAAATTTAAGGCTGAAATGAGCATCCCAAGAAAGAATCGACTTCTTTTACTTTTAATTTCCAACTCTTTATTCTTTTTCTTTTTTGGCTTTTTAGCCAAAAAGAAAAAGTAAATGGTAAGCAGCGTAAAAATTCCGAAACCTATTTCTCTTAACAACACAACAACTTCCTGATGCGCATCAATATATCTGGCAAATATTAAAGAAATTAATGTTTGAAAAAAGACAATGATTAACGCACCCGAGGTAAACACCATGGCTCTAGTTTTACCATCCTGCACACTGATTTTAGCGGCTGTCATATTGATTAACCCCGGAGGAAACACCCCTAAGATTGACACAACTAAACCCGAAAAAAACGGTAAAATGAAACCCATCAATGGTTATTTTATTTTAAATCGAATATACGTAATTGCTTTGTTAATTTCCAAATATTGTTTTTCGTAAAATGTTTGGATTTCAGTCACTTCTTGCGGAGCACCTTCATTTTTATATACGTTATGATTGGCATACAACACTTCATGACCTTCTCCATGCAACAAACCTAGGGTGTAACCATGCATGAATTCACTATCGGTTTTTAAGTTCATCACACCATCAGGTTTCAAAATCGTTTTATACAATTGCAAAAACTCTGAATTGGTCATTCTATGTTTGGTACGCTTGTATTTGATTTGTGGATCTGGAAAAGTAATCCAAATTTCATCGACTTCATTTTCACTAAAAATATGATTAATCAATTCAATTTGAGTACGTACAAAAGCTACATTATGCAATCCTTCATCCGAAGCCGTTTTAGCACCACGCCAAAAACGAGCTCCTTTGATATCAATACCTACAAAATTTCTATCCGGAAAACGTTCGGCCAATCCAACCGAATATTCACCTTTTCCACAACCCAATTCTAAAACAATTGGATTGTCATTTTTAAAAAAATCTTTATTCCATTTTCCTTTTAATGCAAAAGAATTGGAAACCACTTCTTCACGAGTAGGCTGAAAAACGTTACCAAAAGTCTCGTTTTCTTTAAACCTCTTTAATTTATTCTTACTTCCCACGACTTAATTTAAAATTTTGGTAAAATTAAGGAAATA
>JASLID010000102.1 GCA_030153045.1 Flavobacterium sp. | reverse complement strand
TTTCGTGCAATAATGGGCTACAGAATATTTAATAGCATAATAAGAAGATCCGTTTTAAAATAATCTGAGATTTGTTAAACTCCTTCTAATCTTACTAATAGATATCAAAAAAAAGAGGTTTACTTACAAAAGTAAACCTCTTTTTAAATTTATAATTTCTTCTTAAAACTATTATCCTTATTTTTTATCGATAAAGATTTCACCCCCATATTATACAAGGTAAAAGCCTGAATATCTACATTTTCTTGAATCGTTGCTGAAACTGATTTTCCCGCTCCATGACCCGCTTTAATATCAATACGAATTAAGGTTGGATTTGGTCCCGTTTGTTTGTCCTGCAATTCGGCAGCAAATTTAAAACTGTGTGCAGGTACCACTCGGTCATCATGATCTCCAGTTGTGACCATAGTCGCTGGGTATTGAACTCCGCTTTTTACATTATGAACTGGTGAATAGGCTTTAATATACTCGAACATTTCTTTTGAGTCTTCAGAAGTTCCGTAATCGTATGCCCAACCTGCTCCAGCAGTAAATGCGTGATAACGCAACATATCTAGCACTCCTACAGCTGGTAAAGCTACTCTCATTAAATCTGGACGTTGTGTCATTGTTGCGCCAACTAACAATCCTCCGTTAGAACCTCCACGTATTGCAAGAAAATCTTTAGACGTATATTTATTTGCATTTAAATATTCTGCGGCAGCTATAAAATCATCAAATACGTTTTGCTTTTGCATTTTTGTACCAGCAACATGCCATTTTTTTCCGTACTCGCCTCCGCCACGTAAATTAGGCACTGCAAGGATCCCTCCGTTTTCCATCCAAACGGCATTGGCAATACTAAAAGCCGGTGTTAAACTAATATTGAAACCTCCATAACCATAAAGCATTGTTGGGTTATTACCGTCTAATTTCAATCCTTTTTTATGCGTGATGATCATAGGGATTTTAGTTCCATCCTTAGAAGTATAGAAAACTTGCTTAGAAACAAAATCTTCGCCTTTAAAATCTACTTTAGGCTTTTGATAAATCTCTGATTTTCCAGATTTTGGATCAAATGAATAAATAGTTCCAGGAGTAACATAATTGGTAAATGAATAATACAATTCTTTATCATCTCTTTTACCTGCAAATCCACCTGCTGTTCCTAGATCTGGCAATGCAATTTCTCTAACTAGTTTTCCACTGTAATCATATTGCTTTACTACTGAAATAGCATCTTTCATATAATTGGTAAAAAAGAATCCACTTCCGGTGGATGGAGACAGAACATTTTCGGTTTCTGGAATAAAGGATTTCCAATTTTCTTGTTTTGGATTCGATACGTCAACTGTTACAACTCGCTTATTTGGCGCATTGAAATCAGTTACGATAAACAGTTTGCTTCCTTCATTTTCAATAATATAACTGGAATTATTAAAATTATCAACGATGGTCACAATTGGACTATCTGCATTGGTTAAATCTTTGATAAACAATTCATTCCCGTAGGTTGAATTTGAAGCAGAAATGACTAAATATTTGTCATCCTCTGTTACACTACCTCCTACATATCTTCTTTTTTGGTCTAAACCAAAAATTACTTTATCCTCTTTTTGAGATGTCCCTAATTTATGGTAATACAGTTTGTGTTGATCTGTCTTTGCCGAAAGTTCACTTCCTTTAGGTTTGTCATAACTTGAATAATAAAAACCTTCATTGCCTTTCCAGGAAACGCCACTAAATTTTACATCGACAATGGTGTCTTCCATGATTCTTTTTGAAAGTGCATCCATGATAATTACTTTTCGCCAATCGCTTCCACCTTCTGAAATAGCATAGGCTACTTTTGAACCATCTCTAGAAAAATCTAATCCACCTAATGATGTTGTTCCTTCTTTAGAGAAAGTATTTGGATCTAAAAAGATTTCTTCTTTACCTGAATCCCCTTTTCTATAGATAACCGATTGATTTTGCAAACCATTATTTTTAGAATAATAGGTATAATTCCCCTCTTTGTAAGGCGCTCCAATTTTTTCGTAATTCCATAGTTTTTCCATTCTTGCTTTTATGGCATCACGAAAAGGAATTTGATTTAAATAACCGTAAGTGGCATCATTTTGAGCTTTGACCCAATTCCCTGTTTCGGTAGAATGATCATCTTCGAGCCAACGATAAGGGTCGTTTACATTGGTTCCAAAATAGGTATCAACATGCTCTATTTTCTTTGTTTTAGGATACTTTACTTTTCCCATTTTGTCTTTAGGCGCTTGTGCATTCATAGTCAAGCTACAAATTACTGTTATGGCTATTACTGTTTTTTTCATGTTAGTTTTTTTGATTGATAACAAAAATAGTCATTGAAATGTTAGCATTTCGTTAAAAAATAAATCTTATAAATTAAAAGATACTCCTACAATTATATTTCTTCCCATATTAGGAATACCATCTGTTTTTAGTCTTGAAAGGTGCGAAATGTAGGTTCTGTCGAATAGATTATTTGCATTACATGAGATATCAAATTTTGTTTTACCAATATTCACATTTCCTCCAAAGCCAATATTAACCAAAGAATAATCATTGGTTTTGGTTTCGAATTCTCCAATTTTATTTTGAGCTAAATACGTCTCAACATTGAAAGAAGCAAATCCTGTTTTAAACCAATTATTGATTTTAAATTCTGTACGAAGGTTATTATTTAACTTATTAGCAGGGATTAGAGGTAAATAATCACCGTTAGCTTTCTTTCCAATTACACTTTCAAAACTACTGGTAATATGCAACCAATCTAACGGGTGTGGGTGAAAATGGATTCCTGCTTCTCCACCATACAAGCTAGCATTTGCTTGTACATAATCATACGCGTTATTATCTTCTATAACATTACCGTTAGGCGATATAAAAATATAATTATTGATGTGATTGTAAAATCCGTTGACAAAGAATTCAAAATGAGAATTTCCATATTCTAAATTTAAATCTGTTTGAATGTTCTGCTCATTTTTAAGATTTGAATTTCCAATTTCATAACGATTGCTTCCTTCGTGAACACCGTTAGAAGTCAGCTCTGCTAAATTAGGCGCTCTAAAACCAGAAGCTATATTTAATCGCAATGATAAATTATCCATCAAATTCGTTTTGTATCCTAACGAAGCATTGAAACTATTGAATTTTTTATTTAAGGCTTCAAAATAACCTTCCTCGCCTATTTCACCATGATTTTCTGTTTCAATATTGCGGTTATCAAATCGCAAACCTGCTTGTACTACACTTTTATTCCACTCATAATTGGCGGTTATTAAAGCTCCAATATCTTTCGTTTTGGCATTTGGAATTAAAATTTCTTCGCCTAAATTTTTATTGCTTTGGTTCATTCCCTGAATACCAATGATGGTTTCCAATTTTCCAATTTTAGGCAAGTAATATTTCACATCATAATTGATCGTCTTCAAATCCATTTGTAAAACAGGATTGGGAGAATCTTCAAATTCTTTTCTATCATTCGCAATGTATCCTAAGTCAACATCCAATTTTGAGCTCTTCAAATAAATTGTGTTGTGCAGGCTTATAATATGGTTTAAAACGCCTTGCCTTGGATAATCTGGATCTCTTTTTGTGGTATTTATTCCTATTTCTTCAGGTAAGCCTAAAGTCAAATTATTTAAATTATAACGAAAAACACTCGAAAATTTAGAATTATTATACCCAATACCCGACTTGAAATCGATTTCTTCAAAACGAGTATTTGTAATTCTATCACCATTAGGAATTTTATAATCGGCGTGATTGTTATAGCCCCCTCGGAGTAAAAATTTCCAATTTTCTGAAGAAGATTTTAATCCGAACGAAGTATTGCTTCCTAAAGTATTACTGAAGAATTTTTGACTGAAATCGCTCGCATAAGAATTATTTTGAGCGAATTTTTCTGGGTTAAAATACAAAACACCGCCTAGAGCATCTGAACCATACAATAAGGAAGCTGGGCCTTTAATGACTTCGACACTTTCAATACCACTATCATTTAACCCAAGCCCGTGTTCTTCACCAAATTGTTGGTTTTCTAATCGAACACCTTGCGTATAAACTAAAACGCGATTCCCACTTAATCCACGAATAACAGGCTTTCCTATCGATGCTCCCGTAGATATATTAGAAACTCCTGGTATCGTTGCTAAACCTTCGGCTAAAGTTGCTGCGCCTTTTTGTTGTAAGTCTTTAATTTTTTTGTTTTCGACTTTCATCACATTCTGTGATTGAATTTTATTGAAAACTGTAGAAACGATTATTTCATCAATGTGATGTGAATGCTCTTCTGATAAAGTTACATCCAAAAGAGTTACGCCTTGACTTAAAGTTATTGTTGATGTATTTACATCGAATTCTGGATGCGAAAAAGTAACGGTAAAGCTTCCGGATGGTAAATTATGGAATTCGTAAGCGCCCAGATTATTTGTTTTAACTTCTTTGTGTAAATCTGGAATAGAAACTAATACGTTTTCTAATGCCTTTTTATTTTCGTCTGAAACGATTCCTTTTAATGTATTTTGAGCACTAACAAATAGTGAAAACCCTATAAATAGAGCTATAAAAAATGATTTCATTTTTAGATTTTAATTATTGTTTAAATAGAATTTTTCTTCAAACATTTTGAAGAATATAATACAATTGAAAATCCTTAAGTAATTGGATTTTTTAAACAATAAAACTAGGAGGTCCCCTTAACGAAACTGTGCTTACTGAAAAAACAATGCAGTTTTCTCCAAAACCAAACGAACGAACGGTATCGGAAACGACATTGTAAAATTCAAAAGAATAAAAAGCTGTTGGAGTGTAATTACTAAACGAATACTCGCAAACAAAACAATGATCAAAATCGTTGTGGCTGTGCGTAAATTCGGTTACATCACGATTGTATTTGTGGTCGCAATGTTTGGTAGTTAATTGCTTAACTATATGTTCAAATGAATGCACTGATTGAAACAATATTGCGAACAATACAGCCGTCAGTAAAGAATAGTTAAATATGACTAATTTCTTTTTCATTTGAAACAAATATAAAAGAAAAATCCGTTACAATTTTACTTATAACGGATTTTTACTTTTGAGTTATTTTTTTAAACTAAGTTATTTTTAACTAAGTATTCAGCAATTTGAATGGTGTTTGTTGCAGCTCCTTTTCTCAAGTTGTCAGCTACAATCCACATGTTTAATGTATTTGGCTGGCTTTCATCACGACGAATACGGCCTACAAAAACATCGTCTTTCCCTTCAGCGAAAAGTGGCATTGGGTAAGTGTAAGTATCAGAATTGTCTTGTACTACAACTCCATCAGTATGATGTAAAATACTTCTAATTTCATTAACATCAAAATCATTAGAAAATTCAACATTCACAGCTTCACTATGTCCTCCAACGATAGGTACACGAACAGCAGTTGCAGTAACCGCAATCGTTTTATCACTAAGGATTTTTTGAGTTTCACGAACCAATTTCATTTCTTCTTTGGTATATCCATTGTCTTCAAAACTGTCGCATTGTGGAATGGCGTTACGGTGAATTTGGTATTTATATGCCATCTCCTCTTTAACTCCAGCATATTCATTTTCCAACTGTCTTACAGCTTTAACACCAGTTCCTGTAATAGATTGGTATGTTGAAACAATAACACGTTTGACGTTGTATTTTTTATGCAATGGTGCTAAAACCATAACCATTTGAATCGTCGAACAGTTTGGATTGGCAATAATTTTATCTGATGTAGTTAATTCAGATGCATTAATTTCTGGAACGATAAGTTTCTTCGTTGGATCCATTCTCCATGCTGAAGAATTATCAATAACTGTTGTACCTGCAGCAGCAAATTTTGGAGCCCACTCCAAAGAAGTTTCCCCACCAGCAGAAAACAAAGCGATATCGGCTTTCATATCGACAGCAGTTTGCATACCAACTACCTTATACTTCTTCCCTTTCCACTCGATTTCCTTTCCAACTGATTTTTCAGAAGCGACTGGAATTAATTCGGTTACAGG
>JASLID010000128.1 GCA_030153045.1 Flavobacterium sp. | reverse complement strand
CTCCTACTTACAGGATTTTTAAGTGAAGCTTTTCTCATCAAGTATCTTTCTCCGTACTTTTCTTTAGAAGAAAAGTACCAAAAGAAGCGCGCCGGTAGAATTTTTGTCTGAGCGTGCCATTTAAAAATCGAGCGAAAACCAAGCCGTGCTCGCGCACATGCCCACGCGTACTTCGTGGTTTTCTTACGCACAAGGCCCGCGCAGATTTTTAAACGGCACACTCGCCCTGCAGCACACATCACACTATGGATTTAAATTGACTCGCAGGGCACGACAAAAATTCTAATGTCGCAATTGGCTTGGGATTATATTTTCCTAATAGACAAGTCTTTTTTATTGCACCTCAAAACAGACCGACCAAAGAATTGAAAAAAGAAAGAACAGGAAATATGAAACTCAATTTCCTGTTCTCTCAATACCTGGTTTCCTTTTTATTTTACCGACGACCGCCTACATTAGGCTCGTTGGTTTTGGTTGCGCCTTTTGTATTCGCATTCATGTTATCCACCAGGTCCCTTGCGGTGACTGCCATGTCGAGATGATTACGCAGCTTTGGAAGAGCGGTTGCAAAAGCATTTCTTACGTCGGCATCATTCACTTTGTCGTTCGCTTTTTCGAAAAGATCGATGGCGTTCCTGTGCATGGAAACCGTTTTGTCAAGATATTTTTTATCGAGATCTATTCCGGTCTTTTTAGCGCAGTCGTCAATATCATCCTGCTGGTTTTTTGTGAGCTCAGTCGGAAGTGATATTTGCTTTTGTTCTGCCAGCGCACGCATTTCATTGTTCAAAGCGGTGTGCTCCTTGATCATCATTTCAGCAACATGCTTTGCATCGTCGGTCAACAGCCTGCCCTGCACACGTTCTGCCATGCGGATCTCCATCATTCCATCTGCATAAGCGTCGACGACGTATTTCGCATCGTTTTCCATTGCGTTCGGCAGGTTCGCTTCGTTGCGCTTGTCGGCGTCTTTCTCCGTATTTGTTTCTGAATTGGACCGGTCGCAGGAAGGGAAAGTGAGCGCAAGTGTTGCAATTAACATGAGCATAGAACTTAATTTAATCAGCTTATTCATTGTTTCTGGTTTTAGTTTGAAATTAAGGCAGGAATTATTCCTGCTCGGTAAGCGCTACTTCGTTAATGGAATTTTCAGCAATGGAAGTCAAGGTGCTGTCCGCCGCTTTTTCTTCATCGAGTGTTTGCAGCAAAAGCTCAGCGGCATCGTCATGACCGAGCACCATGGCCAGCTGGGCCAGTCCGCCATACGTTGCGATTTCGTAATGTTCTGCTTTTTGTCCGCCGATGATCAGCGCCACATCACGGGTATAGCTGTCTTCTTCGGTGTCTTCGATCACACTTTCCACTTCTTTGGTAATTCCTTCAATGGCATCACATTTTTTCGCCACCGCTTTTTCACCGATCATTTCGAACACTTCTTCCAGGCGCGAAACATGATCCTCCGTTTCCGAACGGTGATCGAGGAAAGCCTGTTTGAGCTCTTCTGTTGTAGCCGCTTTTGCCATTTTAGAAAGCGCTTTTACAAGATGCTTTTCAGCCCAGTAAATATCTTTCAGCTCATCCAGGAAAAACTGCCCGAGCTGTGATCCTTTCAGGCTTTCTTTTTCTTCCGATCCATTCGAAGAAGATTTTTTCGCGTTTCCGTTCGATTTCCCATTCCCGTTTCCATTCGATCCGTTTTTAGATGTATCAGCGCGCGAAATGCCGTTTGAGCTTGCACGTGAAGTGCTCACAGCTGTCCGTCCGTTGGAAGCTGTTGTTTTTTTTGATTTTGTTTTCATTGTCAATAAGATTTTTGAGTGTGATGTGACTGTAGAAAAATTATGCCAATGGTAAATGCAGGCAAATAAGGGCATTAGCAATTTCCCCGGTGAGGAATAATTTCTCAACAAGAAACAATTGTAGAATTTACTTCACACCCACGCGCTTTTTCTCCACCAGCTTCACCATCACCGGCGCATTTTCATAAGCCGCATTTGCAGCTGTATTATTAAAATAGATGTTGCAGCTTTCAACTCCTTCCGGAATAGCTGCAGCGAACTTCTTCAGCTCCGCATCGGAATAAGAGGATTTAAATAATTCAGGAACGCCGTGAAGACGCAAATAAAAATGATTGCCGGTGGAAACAAAATCGGGTTGCAGACCGGGGTAATCCACATTGCAAAAAACGATGTTGGCATCCCGGAATTTCTTAAAAACAGCTTCATCCCACCAGGAGATGTGACGGAACTCCACCACGTTTCTCGGCACACCGGGAACCGTTTCAAGCACCCGTTTCAGATTTTCAGGGGAATACCGAAAGGATGCGGGAAGCTGGAAGAGCAGCTTGTCGAATTTTTCCTCAAGCCCTTTTTCGAGCACATTGGAAAATTCGAGCACGAAAGAGCGCGCGTCTTTCATCTGGAGCACGTGCGTAATGTAACGGCTTGCTTTGGCGGAGAAACGAAAATCAGCCGGCGTCATCCGCGCATACTTTTTCAGGTTTTCCACTTTGGGCTGCCGGTAAAAAGTACCATTGAGCTCTACAGAATTAAAAACTGAACTGTAATGGTTCAGCCATTTCGAAGTGCCTAATCCTGCGGGATAAAACTCCCCTTTCCATTCGGGGTAATAATAACCCGAGCAACCGACTTTAAACGTATTCATAAAAAAATATTTTGTTAACCCGATCAAAACGCGTGCTGAACTATGCGCGGCTTTCCTATTGGAGAAAAAGGAGCTCAAATGTGAAAACCTGCAACATTTTGTGCATTCCATTCTACACCTTTTTCCACACCGGAAAGGCGTCCACAAAATTCTACGTGGAAATCAGGGCCTTATATCCGCAGTTGCATCTGGCATATTTTTTAGGCCTTTTACACTCGCTAATTCTCTTATTTACTTACATATAAATCTTACACGCATGTCACAAAACAAAAACAAAAACGACCGGGACGAA
>JASLID010000160.1 GCA_030153045.1 Flavobacterium sp. | reverse complement strand
ACACCAACCTGAGCCCGGCCCCCAGTCGGGCGACGAGACCGTTGAGAGGCTGGCGGGCTTCTGGCACAAGATAGCCGCGATCCTGATGCACAAGCAGGGCATGGCCCACCTCGCCATCAGCCAGGAAGACATCGAGTCCTTCGCCAATGCTGGTTACTCCATCGTCGTGCGCGAGGGCGAGGGCGGCGACGGCTTGCTGCACGTCCGCCTCATGGACGCGGCGGAGGCCGCGAAGCTGAAGGCCGCGGACGTGTTGCTGCGCACCAGCCGGGGGCTCCGGCCGTGACCTTGAACGGCGCGCCAATGCAGAAAATTTGTTGCAGTTTGCAAAACTAGCGTAATATCGCCTCTGTTTTGCTAGTGCTGGAACTGCCCCCAGCGACGAGGCCCGCCCCGAAAAGGCGGGCTTTTTCATTCCCGAACACCCCTCGCCGGCCGGGCGCCGAGGAGGAGGGACGCGGGGCCGGAAGGGCGGCGAGCAGCGCAGTCTCCCGGGCGCGCCGCCCCGCATCAAGGTCCGGTTCCGCGGCAGTTGTGCCCGGCGCCCCGGGGCTGCCGTGGCGGCTTCGCCCCGGGGCTCTTTTTTCCGGCGGTATGTATCCGGCACGATGCACAAGCAAGCACCCAGCCGATGAACCGACCTCAGGAGGACCTGTTATGTGACCGAACCGAAAGACGCCCCGAGTTCACACGGGGCGCGTCGCGCCAGCGCCTTCCACCGAGGAGGGTCCTGACGCGACGGACGAGGGCCGGGGCGGGTTGGCGCCGCCCCAGGACGAAGGATGGTTCCGAGTTTTCCCAGAGGATGTGTGCACGCTGCCCCATGCGAGGGCCCGCGGACGTCGAACCTCAATAGGAGAAACAACAATGAGCAAGATAGCGATCGTGGCAGCGTGCAATGTTTCTGCCGGCCTCTGCAGCCCCGACGAGCACCTGTGCGTCACGGCCGGCATAGCGACTGGCCCGATGCGAGCGGCGATAGTGATCGCCCGGGATTCCTTTGAGTCCGATGGGGACTACGCGGCTTTCCTGAAGGCCACCGAAGTGCGGGTAACTGTCGAGGTGGTCTCCCAGAAGGGCGACCTGCAGAGCGCCCAGGAGGACATCGCCGCGCAGTTGTCGGTTGCCGTCGGCAGCACCGCGTCGCGCAAGGTCACCGTGCGCACCGGCACCTCCGAGGTGCCCGGCGAGGGAGGCACCGAGCAGACGGCGGACCTGAAAGCCACCCGCAACGACCGCGGCGGCATCGACTACGAGCTGACCGTCGACCCGATCGACATGGGGCTGGCGCCCTCGCAGGTCTCGTCCTAGGGGACCGCTGTGAACCAGTCCGAGGTCAACAAGCGCCGCGCGCGATACGATGCCATCGCGCTGCAGAAGCTGACGGAGCAAATCGACGCCCAGGTGTGGGCCGAGGTGCGCCTCCATTCCGTCAGCACGAACTGTCACGATGGTCCCAAGCCGCCGGACGGCGTGTTCCCTGAGCGCGCACAGCGCAGGCAGCTGCTCGCCAAGATCAAGGGCCCCAGGGCCGCCAGGTGGTCATAGCATGAAGCTGTACGCATTCACCGCCCCGGTGATCGGATGGGACTCCTTCTACATCCTCGCGGACACCGAGGAGGCCGCCCGCGAGGCTGTCAAGCAGCACATCGAGCGGAAATGGAAAGAGCGCTACCAGGAAGACCTGCGCCAGCACGAAGAGCAGAAAGCGCGCAGCTTCTTCCCCGAGCGCTTCAAGTTCCAGGACACCGAGGAGCAGGCAGCTTTCCGTGCAGCGAATGAATACGCCCGGCTGTTCGTGGTGACCTGCGAACCAGGTCAACTGCTCGTGGTGACGACCAGCGAATAAAGAACAAGGGAGCAGCCTGGCTCCCCGATTGCCCGAAGACTGGCCAATGCTTCGCCCCGCGCGGGCGGTGGCAGACAGGGCTACGGCGAAGCGCCCTGCACGGACTAACTGCCCGCGTCACCGCGAGCAGCCCAGGGGCGCAGCAGGAACATCCGGGGGAGGGGCCCGGAGCCATTTCGTCCTAGGAACCCAAGAGCGCTCCTAGGACGTAGGAGGCCTAGTAGGACTTACTAGCGCCAGCGAGACCACCGAGCCGAACACCGGCCCTCACGTTAGGTAATCAATGGAAACAACGCCCAAACCAGCCCTCACGGGCAGGGGCGGACCAGGACGCGGCCAGGGGCGCAAGCCGGGCAGCATGTCCAGGCTCGCTCACGAAGCAAGGGAGAAGGCCCAGGCCACCGGGCTGCTCCCCCACGAGTTCCTGCTCGCAGTGGCCCGCGGCGAGCGCATCACTAAGTGGGTGCCGCACCCCGACCCTGCGCGAGCAGCAGAAGGCACGATGGTCGAAGTGGCGGAGGCCTACGACTTCCCCCAGCGCCTCGACGCGGCCAAGGCGGCAGCGCCGTACTACGCCCCCAAGATCAGCACCGTGGAGGTGATAGCAGGAGTGGACAGTGACGACCTCGATGAGCTCATTGCGCGCGCTGCCGCCGAAGCAGGCTTTAGTCTTGTTGCTGGCGGAGAAGGCGAAGCGCCAGCGCCAGAAGCAGCTCCAGCTCGAAAGCGCATACGCGCGGAGTGAGGTAGCGAAGGCCGACGAGAAACCGGAGTTCACGAACGTCCCCAGCCTTGTGCTGGACCGCACGCATGTCTTCTCCGACCTCTACTACAAGAAAGCCCGCTTCAAGGTCTACTGGGGTGGCCGCGGCGCCGGCAAGTCCTGGGCAGTGGCGGAGGCCCTCGTGCGGCTGGCTGCTGCGCTGCCGCTTCGCATCCTCTGCGTGCGCGAGTTCCAGAACTCCATCAAGGACTCGTCGCACAAGCTCATTAAGGACGTGATCGAGAAGCTCGGGCTGGCCGGGTGGTTCACGGTCACCGCGG